>NZ_SJOS01000001.1:0-139883 GCF_012027765.1 Pseudoflavonifractor sp. SW1122
AACTTCAACAGCTGCTTACCCGCATAGACCGCAGAAGTTACCCGGCCTATAAGGACACCCGAGGAACCTATCAGTTTCCGGGCTATATACTGTCCATCGACCACGTCCAGGGAGACCCTTTTGCCGCTCCCTCCAAACTGAGCATCCATGTCAAAGGAGAGAAGGCCGGGTTTCCTCATGAGCTGTACCAGATGCCCTGTCAGCGCATCGCCTTGCAAGATGCCATCACCCGCCTGTTTGCCCGGAAAGCTGGGCAGGTATCCGGACTGGCCAGAGGCTCCGGGCACAGCGGGCTTCTTTCCACCAGCCGCTGTGGACAGGAGGTATTGGAGCGCACGGCATGCAGTATGGACCCGGTCTCCGGAGACGCTGTGTTGCGCTTTGAGGCAGGATTTCCCGCCAATGGCCGTACGGTAAACGCTGGAGAACTGAGAAAGATGCTGTTTGAGTTCCTGCCCCAGTGCGTGGAAGCATCCCTCATGTACCGAAATTTGGACGGAAAGAGGCTGCAAGGGGTAGCAGATCTGGCGGAGGACCAGCAGTATATCCGTGAGACTCTTCCCAAACTTGGCCTGTGCGCCTTCGTGGCAGACGGTAGCATTCTCCCTCGAGCCACTGGCATCTCTGCCCAGCCCATGAAGGGCAGTGTACCATTTCAGTCACCCCAGGAGTTGTCTGTCACCTTGGAACTGCCACACCGGGGAACCGTCACCGGCATGGGTATCCCTAAAGGCATCACCCTCATTGTGGGCGGTGGATATCACGGAAAATCCACCCTGCTCAAGGCACTGGAGGCAGGGGTATACAACCACATTTCCGGGGATGGACGGGAATACGTCATCACGGATCATACCGCCGTTAAAATCCGGGCAGAAGATGGCCGAAGCATTGCCCAGACGGATATCTCCATGTTCATCAACCATTTGCCCAATGGAACGGACACCACCCGCTTCACCACCCAGGACGCCAGCGGCAGTACCTCCCAGGCTGCCAATGTGGTGGAGAGTATGGAGGCTGGAACCTCTCTGCTGCTCATGGATGAGGACACCAGCGCCACCAACTTCATGATTCGGGACGAGCTGATGCAGCGGGTCATTCACCGAGACATGGAGCCCATCACCCCGTTTTTGGAGCGTGTGGAAGAGCTGTATCACACCCACGGCATCTCCACCATTTTGGTGGCGGGCAGCTCTGGCGCCTATTTCCACCCCGCTCACCACATCATTCAAATGGACCGATATATCCCCAGGGACATTACCGCACTGGCCAAAGAGGCGGCACAGGCGTTCCCCTCCACCTGTGCCCAGCTGGAGCCTGCACCGGCTCCCAATGTACACCGCTGTCCCTGTAGACCGGAGGAGTTTGGCCAAGGTGATCGGATAAAACTGAAAACCTTGGGGCGGGATGGGGTATCCATTAACCGCGAGACCATCGACCTGCGGTACGTGGAGCAGCTCACTGACCCGGAACAACTCACCGCACTGGGGTACTGTTTGATATACGCCCAGAAGTATCTCATGGACGGCAGACGCACCCTGCAACAAGTAGTGGAGGAACTGGAACAAATCATGGACCGCAAGGGCCTGGAAGCGCTGTGCGGTCGTGAGGGAGCCTTTTTGGCACGGCCCAGACGACAGGAGATCTTCGCCTGTTTCAACCGGTACCGGGGGCTGAACCTGGCTGGAAAAACTTCTTGAGTTCTCTTCTGAATCGTTGTATAATACCATTGCTTACAATTGAAAACGGGGAGCTTGTAGACAGGCTGAGAGGAAGGTGTGCCCTTCGACCCATGAACCTGATTTGGATAATGCCAACGTAGGGAGACATATGCCGTCATCAGCGGGGATACCAAGTCAGGTATCCCCGCTGTTTCTGTTTCAACGCTCATCCAACCCGCATCCAGAAAGGAAGAGATCAACATGAGAACATACACAACCCAGATGGACGCAGCCCGTCAGGGCATCATCACCCCGGAGATGAAGGCGGTGGCCGCCAAAGAGTACCGCACGGAGGAGGAGATTCGGGAGCTGGTAGCCAAAGGACAGGTGGCCATCTGTGCCAATAAACTCCACACCTGTCTGGACCCCAACGGCGTGGGTTCTATGCTTCGCACCAAAATCAACGTCAATCTGGGGGTGTCCCGGGACTGCAAAGACTATGACGTGGAGATGCAGAAGGTGATGGCGGCAGTGAATATGGGGGCAGAGGCCATCATGGACCTGTCCTCCCACGGTAACACCCAGCCGTTCCGCCGGAAGCTGACCCAGGAGTGCCCTGCCATGATCGGCACGGTCCCCGTATACGACAGTGTCATCCACTATCAGCGGGATTTGGCCACTCTCTCCGCCAAGGACTTCATCGACGTGGTGCGACTCCACGCTCAGGACGGGGTGGATTTTGTCACCCTCCACTGCGGCATTACCCGCAAAACCATCGACCAGATCAAAAACCACAAGCGGAAAATGAACATCGTCTCCCGGGGCGGCTCCCTGGTGTTTGCCTGGATGAGCATGACCGGGGAAGAGAACCCCTTCTATGAGTACTTTGACGAGATTCTGGATATCTGTCGGGAATATGACGTGACCATCTCCCTGGGAGATGCCTGTCGCCCCGGCTGTCTGGCCGATGCCAGTGACGTATGCCAGATTGAAGAGCTGGTACGCTTGGGCGAGCTGACCCGCCGGGCCTGGGCCAAAGACGTACAGGTGATGGTGGAGGGCCCCGGCCACATGCCCCTGGACCAGATTGAGGCCAACATGAAGCTCCAGCAGACCATTTGCATGGGCGCTCCCTTCTATGTGCTTGGTCCCCTTGTCACGGATATCGCCCCTGGCTACGACCACATCACTGCCGCCATCGGCGGGGCAGTGGCCGCTTCGGCAGGCGCTGCCTTCCTGTGCTATGTGACCCCCGCCGAACATTTGGCTCTGCCCAATGTGGAGGACGTGAAGCAGGGAATCATCGCCTCCCGCATTGCTGCCCACGCCGCGGATATCGCCAAGAAAATCCCCCACGCCAGAGACCTGGACGACGCCATGGCCGATGCCCGGCGGACCTTCGACTGGGACAAGCAGTGGGAATGTGCCATTGACCCGGAGACCGCCAAGGGCATCCGGGATGACCGGGCCCCGGAGCACGAGGACAGCTGTTCCATGTGCGGCAAGTTCTGCGCCGTACGCAGCATGAACAAGGCCCTCAGCGGGGAGTACATCGACATTCTGTAACGAAAACAGGGATTCCTCCTAAAATCGGAGGAATCCCTGTTTTGATTACTCTTCCAGAGAATAAGGGGCAAATTGGAGCATGGTTTGAACGGTGGAGAAGGGGCGTCCCGCCCCTAAAGAGGGACTCTTTTGCTGGTGGTCTGTGGCCGTGAGCACCGGGTACTGAAATCGTGAAGTCTGGTGGGTGTACTGAACCCAAGAATCGATCCAGACTGTTTCGCCAGGAGAAGTGGGAAACACAGAGTATGCCACATAGCCCCGGTGATTGCTTCCCTGACGAGGAAGAGAGAAGGAGGCAAACCAATCTGAATTCGTTTGCTGGCCCCAAAAGATGGAGTCGTAGGTGTAAGAGGCTTTCTCCAGACGGGCATAGGGAGAGACGAAGGTCGCGCCGTTGTCGTCGTACAGAAGGCGGCCGTGCACCGCATCTTCGGCAGGAATCCAATATGAGGTGTTGGTGTAGACAGGGGTGAGTTGGAACGACTCTGTACCGTAAAAGGCGGGGCTATCCACCCACTGGAAGTGGTGGATGAGCTTCCAACGCTCCGGCTCTTCGGACAACTGCACTCCAATGCCCGTCAGGTGCAGCTGAGGCACTTTTCCATCTGATGTAGTATGTTCCTCAAAGGAGCGGGTGTACTCATCTACCACCACCTGCTGGGCGCCCTGACAATCCTGCAAATCCTCCATAGAGAGGTCATTCAAAACCGTGTCTGGGAAGCCCAAGTCTCGAAGCTTTTCTTTGATTTCTCGTTCTTGAGAAGAGGGCGGCGCAGACAGGAGCATCCAATCCATGGAGTAACTGTGGAAGAAGAGAAATCCGCCTGCCACGCCCACCAGAATGCACCCAGTGAAACACAGCGCAAACCGTCCCTCTGAGAGCCACGCCCGAAGCCGAGGGAGCGGGTATCCGGCGGTGGTGACTGCCTGGGAGAATCGGAAGATACGGTAGAGGCAAAAGACATAGAGAATGATCAGAACGAGAAATCCAAACAGTCCAATCACTCCAACCACGGACAGCAGGGCCAAGCCTACATACCACACCACCAGTCCACCGGCGGCTCTGGTGGATGCCTTCACTCCGGAGGCCTTTCGCAGCTGAAGCAGTCCCCGCCACAGGGAGAATAGAGTGACCAGCACCAGGAACATCGACGCCAGGTTTGTCAGATATCCCAAAGCAGAGGTATAGAATTGATTTTGAAAGATGGTGGCGTTTAGGGCAAAGATCGGTACCAGGGCGATACAACGCACTGCGGTGAAGACATAACAGCGGAACAGCCATTTGTTTTCCCGTCGTACGGCTCGGAAGCCCAAGTATAACAGGAGTAAACCAAGGAAAGACAGCAGCTCTTGCAGCAGAGGAATCTCCAGGGTAAGGGTGCTCAGGGCCAATCCCCAGAGGATTTGGGTCATCGTGGTCTGCCAGCTGGGCGTCGGATCAGAACGGGACTCGGGGGCATCGGGTACAACGTGGTAGGTTTCCATAGGTCGGCCTCCTCCCTGATTTTGATAAATTCATCATATCTCATCTCGCCTCAAATGCCAAGTAGAGAAACAAAAATCCCCCGTGCTCGGAACAAGTTTCACCGAGTACGGGGGAGCGATTTCTCTCAAGAGAGTTTTTCCTTGAGTGCTAGAATCTTGTTATAAATGGTTTGAATCGTTTCTTCAAACACCTCGTCACTCTGTCCAGTGGGGTCTTCCAGGCCCCAATTCTCCGTATAGGGGGCCGTAAAGGCCGGACAGCTGACGTTACACCCCATATAAATTACCACATCCGGCTGGGGCAGCTGTGAGACAAGTTTGCTGTACTGGGTTTCCTCCATGTCGATGCCGTGGAGCTGTTTCATCATGCGCACGGCGTCGGGATTGATGCGGTCTTTTACCTCGGTGCCGCCGGAGTAGCTCTCAAATACATCTCCCGCCAACTTTTTGCCCAGGGCCTCCGCCATCTGACTGCGGCAGGAGTTGTGAACGCACACAAATGCAACCTTGGGTTTTCCCATGTCATTCATCTCCTTTATTCCTTGCCATCCTTCAGCAGGGCTTCGATCTGGGCAGGCTTGAGCACCTTTCCGGTGGACACCACCTTACCATGCACCACCAGGGCAGGGAGGCTCATCACCCCGTAACCGGCAATGGTGGCCATGTCCTGAACATATTCCACATCTACATTCAGACCCAGACTACGCACCGCCTCCTGGGTGTTCTCCAGCAGGGTGTGGCAGGAGGCGCAGCCGGTGCCCATCACCTGAATGGCCGCCCCGGACTTGGGGGCCACTCCAGTAGGTGCGGAACAACCGCATTGACAGGAACAGGAGACCGTCTGCTCCTCTTTTTCTTCTTACCGAATCCAAACAGTGCCATGTTACATTCCTCCTATATGATTAAACTAGCAAAACTTGAATGGCATTGAAAAAATATCCAACCAGGATGATGCCCAGGGTACAGATCCCGATAAAGGCCGCCAGCAGCCGGGGCTTCACCGCCTGTTTCAGCATGATGAGGGAGGGAAGACTCAAAGTCGTCACCGCCATCATAAAGGACAGCACGGTGCCCAGTCCAGCCCCCTTAAACAGCAAACTCTCCGCCACGGGGATGGTGCCGAAAATATCCGCATACATGGGCACTCCTACCAGAGTGGCCAGAATCGCCGCCAGAGGATTTTGGCTGCCCAGCACCATCTCCACCCAGGTCTGGGGCACCACGTTGTGAATCAGTGCGCCGATACCCACGCCCAGGAAAACATACGGGGCCACCTTTTTCGCCGTGTTCACCAGCTGACCCTTGGCATAGTCTACACGATCTCGCCGGGTCAGGGTGCCGCTCTGGCTTTCGATGTGGGGCGCATGGCGGATGAAATCCTCCACATACCGTTCCATCCCCAGCTTTTGCAGAAGCGTGCCGCCGATTACGGCAATGACCAGACCCAGCAGCACATACAACACCGCCACGCGGGTGCCAAACACGCTCATCAATAGCACCAGGGAGCCCAAGTCCACCATGGGGGAGGAGATGAGGAAGGAGAAGGTCACGCCCACCGGAAGCCCGGCACTGGTAAAGCCCATGAAAATGGGGATAGACGAACAGGAACAGAAGGGCGTCACCGTCCCCAGTAGAGCTGCAACCACATTGGCCCATAGCCCCTGGAATCGTCCCAGAATCTTCTTGGTGCGCTGGGGTGGAAAGTAACTCTGCAAATACGAGATGCCGAAAATCAGCACCGAGAGTAAGACAAAGATTTTAATGGTGTCGTAGAGGAAAAATTGTACAATCCCGCCCAGGGTTCCATCCAATCCCACCGCAGCCAGACCATTTCCAATGAGTTCGTTGAGCCATTTCATTCCCAAGACTTGATCTTGGAAGAAGAGCCAACCTGATCTGATCCATTCCATCTAATCCATACCTCCAATTACAGTTCTAAAAATTTCGATTTGAACAAGTTGAGAAAAAACCATCTCAAGAAACAGATGGTTTTCTCATCCACAGCAGTTGTCTGAGGTGCCAGCAGCCGAGGTGTCCGTCAATTCCTCCAACAGCTGCCGGGCATAGGCACAGCCCTCCTCCCGCAGGGAATAGTGGGTCCACTTTCCCTCCGTACGTCCCACCACCACACCGGAGTCACAGAGAATCTTCATGTGATAGGAGAGGGTGGACTGGCTGATGTGCAGGTGCTCCAACAGCGCACAGGCGCACTTCTCACCGCTACGGAGCAGCTCCAAAATTTGCAGCCGATTCACATCGCAAAAGGCCTTAAACACCCTCATATCTGAGGCGTGATCTCGCACAGTAATCCCTCCTATCACATCGAAGAATTTCAATCTAATGGCAGTATATTCAATCCATCGAGAAATGTCAATATGTCATTCATCAATATGGTTATTTTGACCATAGAGTCGTTGCATCATCCGGTATCTTGTTGTATACTTAAACAAACCACAAAATACAAAAAAGGAGCGGTGAATCATGGGAGTATTGGAACTTAGAGACGTCAGCTATACGTATCAGACGCAGTATCAAAAGGTAGAGGCCCTGCGGAACATCACCGCATCCTTCGATGGTGGAAAGGTGTACGCCGTGGTTGGCAAATCGGGCAGCGGAAAAACCACGTTGCTCTCCCTGTTGGCGGGGCTGGACCTGCCCACAGAAGGCGAGGTGCTGTGCCACGATGTGGCCACCAGCCAAATGAAGTTGGAGCAGTACCGCCGGGAGCAGGTGGCGGTGATTTATCAGAACTTCCGGCTATTCCCTCTGCTCACAGTGGCAGAAAATGTGATGTACCCCATGGAGCTGCGGGGGACAAGCCCCAAGGAGGCAAGAGAAAAGGCTAAGATTTTGGTAGAAAAAGTAGGACTGCCCGAGACCGTGCTGGGCCGTTATCCCACCATGCTCTCCGGCGGTGAGCAGCAGCGGGTGTCCATTGCCCGCGCCCTGGGCATGGACACCAAAATTCTCTTGGCGGACGAACCCACCGGAAACCTGGATACGGCCAACAGTGAGAATATCTATTCCATCCTCCAGAGTTTGGCCCATGACGACGGGTACTGTGTCATCATTGTCACCCACGACCGCACCCTGGCCCAGAAAGCAGATGACATTCTGGAACTGAAAGACGGTCAGGTGGTAAAGTGAGGAGGCGAATCCCATGGTGATACGAAACGGTATTCTCAGTACAGTTCGGGCCCGAGGGCGTACCGTCCTATTCAGCCTGCTCATCCTGCTTTTGACCCTCTCCCTGTCCCTGGGTATGGGTCTGTGGAGTTACTGCGCCCAGACGCTGGAGGCCATGAACCAAGCTTACACCTCCATTGCTTTGGTGGAACACATGGGAGAGAACTATCCCGACCCCTATGCAGCGGACGATACCGCCCGCCAGTCCCTGGCGCAGTTGGGGGACTATAGCCAGGTGCCTGGGGTAACGCTGTGGGAGACCACCGATTGGGGCGTCGCCCTGTCCGAGGGATATCAGCGTCCGGACGGCACCATTCCCTATGAGAACCAGGTGGTTTTGGCTGTGTTCCAGATCACCCAGAAGTACGTTCAAGAGTCCTTCACCATTGAGCCGGAAGACCTCCCGGAGGAGTATATAATTCGGGAAGGCCCCACCTGCACTGTAAAAACCAAGGAGGGCATGTGGGAAGATATTCAGTATTATTCCCTGCTCTCCAGCAAAAAAGAGGATGTCCGAGTGGTTGCCAGCCCTAGACTCACTCTAATAGACGAGACCCGCGACATCACATTGGATTTGAGCTGGATGGAGGAGGCGGGGAACGTCTTCGATCGTGGAGAGTCCTATGGGACAGACCCTGCCACAGGTGAGAGCTATTGGGTAGAATATTTCTTGGGATATCGACAGGCCCCGGCAGGGTATACAGGCATCATCGGGAAAAATCTCTACTCCTATGAGGGGAAGAGTGGTGTTTTAGTGGAAATTGACCCCGGGGACAGCGGCTTTGTACCTGAGCCTGGAAAGCGTTACCTCCTCCACGGAGAACTGTACGACAGCGGCAGTTCCAGCCGTGCCATTCGGGTGACGGAGTTCTACGAGGGCTGTGACCAGTCTCCCTGGGTGGCCTTTGACCGTTATGATGACCTAGTATTCACCGACAGCATCTTTACAGAGTACGCCCAAAAATATGAGTTGGGCAACAACTACATGCAAGTGGAATCCAGCGATTACATCGCCGCTCTGGAGCCCTTCCAACAGGGGACCTTGTATCTCACCGACGGGCGATATCCCAAAGCGGGGGAGAGCGGTGTATGTGCCATAACCCAGGACATTGCCAAACAGCTGAATGTGAAGGTGGGCGACACCATCTCTCTGTCCATGATGCAGTCTACCGAATACGATCCCTTTGCCTTGGGAGAAACGGACGACACTCGAAGCTGGACCGTGGTTGGGATTGTGAACCAGGCCAGCGGCTACGAGGGGCGCATCTGGGTTTCCAGGGGAGAGGATCTACCTCAAGCACCTCTGTTTGGCTATCTATTGGGCCGGGCCGTTTTGGACAACAACCGTGCGGTAGAGGCGGTGGACCAGATGGAAGCCATGGCTCCGGATGGGGTGCGCATTACCCTGTATGACCAGGGCTATGCAGCTGCTGCCCAGCCCCTACAGGCCATGGAGTCCACGGCTCAGGGCGTCACGTTTGCCTCCCTGGTGGGTGTGTTGGCTGTCTTGTGCCTATTTGCATTCCTCTTTGTGGGGCGACAGCAGCAGGCGGTGGACGTGATGGTCTCCCTGGGCACGCCCAAGGGTAAGATTCGGCTGTGGCTCCTCTCCGGCGTGACCCTGGTGGCAGGGGTAGCTGTACTGGTAGGGATGGCGGTATCTGCCGCCTCCATGCAGCTGCTCATTACTCTGGCCCTTCAAGGGGCTCGTGCCCTGTATGCCGCCGATCGGCGGTATAGCAACGGGGCTCTGGGCACCACCAAAGAGGTAGAGCTGCCCCAACAAGTACCTCTGTGGCCTGCCTTGGTGGCAGGCGTGGTGGTGTTTGTGGCCGCTCTGACCCTGTGCGTGGCCTTTGTGGGCCAGGCGCAGCGAAAAAACACACTTCGCCAGGGTAAAACCCGGGTGCGTGTACCCCGCAGCGGCACCAGTGTCGCAGGGAAGGGTGCTGTGCGCTTTGCCTGGCTCTCTGCCCGCCGAGGCGGTTGGCGCTCTGTGGTCGTTCCCGTGGTGGCGCTGGTCTTGTCTGGATTTTTGGGATTTTTGATGGTGACTGCTCAGGGCTGGGAGAGCCAGCGCCGGAGTCTCTATGATAACACCACCATCACAGGTCAATTTACCTCTGCCAATGGAAGGCAGTATACAGATTTGCATCTATCCGATCCGTTCCAGATCAGCGAATCCGGTATGGTGTCTGACATTCAGGTCTATCGCAGCTACCACTACTGGCTGAGCAAGGACATGCCACAATTCGCAGACAATGTACATGGCCAGGACCGCAGGGCCGGGTGGATTGAAAAGCAGGAAGACATGGTATTCCTCAACGGCTTCGCAGTTGCGCCAGACTTTATTTACAGCGAGAAAAGCCCGGAAATCACATGGCTAGAGGGCTGGGACGAGGGATTCCTGACAGAGCCCAGCAACTACACCAGTGGCATGGAGGGCATCACCCCCTGTGTTGCCAGCACACGCTGGATGAATGAGAAGGGGGTGGAGTTGGGCGACCAAATTTCCGTCTATACGGAACTGGCAGGCGATATTCCTGTGTGCATCGTGGGTTCCTTTACTCCGTGGGGAGCTGCTGACAACCTCTATGCGCCGCTGAGTTGCTTGCAAACCGACATTGTCGATTATCTGGGTTGCCGTTTCACCCTGAAATCTGCCTATGATTTGGATGATTTCCGGGAGTATCTGGCCCAGGAAGAATATTCTGTCCCAGGGGATTTAAACGGCAATCGCATCGTAGTCATGCTCAACGACTCCACCTTTACCCAGACCGTTGAGGCTCTGGGACGCTACATCACCCTGAGTCAAATTCTCTTCCCTGTGCTCTTCCTCCTCATGGGAGTTATGGGCTTTGTGGTGTCCTGGCTGATGGTCAATGGTCGGCGCATGGAGTTTGCCATTATGCGAGGGCTGGGTGCCTCCCAAACGCGGGTGTTCGGCTCCTTCTTCCTGGAACAGATGGGACTGTGCCTGATCGGATGTATCCTCAGTGGAGTGGTCTTGACCCTTTGGAGTTGGAAGCCTATGGTCTGGCTGGCTTCCGCTGGCTTTGCTCTCTTTTATTTGGCGGGATGTGCTCTGGCCGTACGTACCGTGGGACGGACCAAAATCTTTACCCTCCTTACCCATGCAGATTGATGGAATCGAATTCCCCCCACACTTGAGGGAAAGGGTGTGTGTTTATGATTCTTCGCAATGGAATTCTCAGCACTGTGCGCTCTCGTGGTCGCACCGTTCTCTTCACCCTTTTGATTTTCCTTCTCACCCTCTCCCTGTCCCTGGGACTGGGGCTATGGAGCTATTGCGCTCAGACGCTGGTTGCCATGGACGCTACCTACACCTCCATCGCCTTGGTGGAGTACAAAGGGGAGAAGTATCCGGACCAATATGCCGCCGATGAATCGGCCCGGGCCGCATTTTCCCAGTTGGGAGACTATAGCCAAGTGCAGGGCGTGGAGCTGTGGGAGTCCACACAACGTGGGATGGTTCTGACAGACGGCTATCAGCGCCCGGACGGCACCATTCCCTATGAGGATAAGATGGTGGTGTCGGTCTTTCAACTCAGTGAGGTATTCGCTTTTCAGGAGTGTTCCGCACAGTTGGAGGATCTTCCCGAGGAATACCTGATCTATTCCGACGACCGGTGCACCGTCCACATCCGGGAGGGGGAGTGGGAGGATATTCCATATTACTCCAGTGCGCCATTGGAGACGTCAGCGGCATATGTTACCGAACAGATGAACGGAACCGTTACCCTGGTGGACAAAGACCGGGGTCTCTCCATGGAGCTGAACTGGCTAAAAAATCAGGGTGGCTTCTTTCGCCGGGACAGTTATATTGAAACCGACCCACAGACCGGAAGGTTGACCTCCATCGACACACTGGTAAACTTCCGCTTGGCTCTGGACCACTACAGCGGAATCATTGGGGAAAACCTGTATTCCTATGACGGAAAAAGCGGCGTGCTCGTAGAGGTCTATCCTGGAGACAGCGGCTTTGTGGCAGAGCCGGGAAAGCGGTATCTGATCCACGGTGAGCGGATGGACAGCGGCGCATCCAATCAAGGCATTGTCGTGAGAGCGTTCTATGAGGGCTGTGATCAATCCCCATGGGTTTCCTTTGACAGCTATGACGACCCCATATTCACCGATAGCCTTTTTTCAGCGTACGCCAAACAGTATGAGCGGGGCAACAACTATATCCAAGTGGAGGCCAGCGACAACATCCCCGCCTTGGAGCCATTCCAACAGGGAACGCTCTACCTCAAAGAGGGACGATACCCCCAGGCAGGGGAGAAGGGGGTATGCGCTGTCACCCAGGACATCGCCCAACAGCTGGACTTGGACCTGGGAGATGAGCTTTCTGTGTCGGTAATGCAGTCCACCCAGACAGACCCCTTCGCTCTGGAGGAGACAGGGGACAGACGCACCTGGACTGTGGTGGGGATTGTCAATCAGGGCAAGGGCTACGAAGGGCACCTCTGGGTATCTCGGCAAGACACCCTGCCGGAAGCCCCGCTGTTTGGATATCTGTTTGGCCGTGCTGTTTTGGACAACGCTGGAGCCGTGGTGGCCGTGGAGCAGATGACGGCCATGGCCCCTGACGGGGTGGAGATCACTCTGTACGACCAGGGCTATGCCACCGCAGCCCAGCCTCTACAGGCCATGGAGGCCACTGCCCAAGGAGCCACCTTTGCCTCTCTGGTGGGGGTACTGGCGGTACTGTGCCTGTTTGCCTTCCTCTTCGTGGGACGACAGCAGCAGGCCGTGGATGTGATGGTGTCCCTGGGTACCCCCAGGGGAAAGGTTCGGCTGTGGCTTCTCTCTGGAGTCACCCTTGTAGCTGGCGTGGCTGTGCTTGCGGGCATGGCAGTGTCTGCCGTGTCTATGCAGTTGCTCATTGGGCTGGCCCTGCAAGGGGCCCGGGCTCTGTATGCTGCCGATCAGCGGTACAGCAACGGAGCTCTGGGTACCACCAAAGAGGCAGAGCTGCCTCAACATGTGCCGCTGTGGCCTGCGTGGGTGTCCGCTGTTATCGTATTTCTACTCGCTCTGGTGCTGTGTGCCCTGTTTACACAGCTGGCCCAGAGGAAAAATACCCTCCGCCGAGGGAAGAGCCGAGTGCGAGTTCCCCGCAGCGGAACCAGTATCACGGGGAAGGGTGCCATGCGCTTTGCCTGGCTCTCCGCCCGCCGGGGCGGTTGGCGCTCCATGGTAGTACCTGGCGTGGCCCTGGTCCTATCTGCTTTCTTAGGGTTTCTCATGGCAACGGCCCAGGGCTGGGATCAGCAGCGGGCTACTCTGTATGAGAACACCACCATTACAGGACAGTTTACCTCGGTCAATGGCAGGCAGTATACCGGACTCATGCTGGAAGACCCTTGGCAACTCTGGGACTCGGGTCTGCTCTCGTCCATGCAGGTCTATGACTCCACCCACTACTGGATGCCGGATGAGATGCCAGACTTTCCAAACACCGCATTCGGCAATAAGCTCCGGGGCGAGTGGGTTTCCAAGCAGCCGGAGCTGGTCTTTCTCAACGGTTTGGAGGTATCTCCCAAGTTTGTCTACGGTCAGGTGCCCACCATCACCTGGCTGGAGGGCTGGGACGAGAGCTTCTTGGAAGATCCCGGCTACTACAACACCCCCCAGAGCACCCCGCTTCCCTGTATTGCCAGCCAAACTTGGATGGAGGAGCAGGGAATCAGCTTAGGGGATGACATTAAAATCAATTCCCAAAAGGGCGGCACCATTACGGTGTTCCCTGTAGGTTCCTATGCCTTGGAGGGCACGGACAAAACCATCTATGTGCCGCTCAGCCGTCTCTGCCTGCCCCCTTGGCAGGCGGAGAGCCCACAGCAAAGTGCAGCGCCATGGGACTATTTCCCCGGCTGTCGATTTACCCTCCAGTCCTCCTATGATTTGGAGAGATTCCGGGAGTACCTGGCCCAGGAGGGGTACTCGGTTCCGGGTGATTTGAATGGCAGCCGCATTGTGGTGGTGCTCAACGACTATGCCTTCACCCAGACCGTGGAGGCTCTGGGGCGCTACATCACCCTGAGCCAAATTCTCTTCCCCGTGCTTTTCCTCCTCATGGGAGTTATGGGCTTTGTGGTGTCCTGGCTCATGGTCAACAGCCGCCGCATGGAGTTTGCCATTATGCGAGGGCTGGGTGCCTCCCAAACGCGGGTGTTCGGCTCCTTCTTCCTGGAACAGATGGGGCTGTGCCTGATGGGTTGTATTCTCAGCGGAGTGGTCCTGACCCTTTGGAGCGGACAGCCCCTGGTCTGGCTGGCTTCCATTGGCTTTGCTCTCTTTTATTTGGCGGGATGTGCTCTAGCGGTGCGCACAGTTGGGAAAACTAAAATTTTCGCCTTGCTCACCCATGCGGACTGAGAGGATGAAAGTCCTGGTTATGGGACATCCTCTGTGGTAGAATAATCCCATCACCGAGAGAGGAGCGCAGGGGCATGCAGGAGAAAACCTATCTATCCATTGATTTGAAATCCTTTTATGCCTCCGTGGAGTGCATGGAGCGGGGACTGGACCCCATGACCACCCATCTGGTGGTGGCCGACCAGAGCCGTACCGAGAAGACCATCTGTCTGGCGGTGTCTCCTGCCCTGAAAGCCTACGGCATCTCCGGGCGGGCCCGGCTCTTTGAAGTGGTGCAGAAGGTGAAGGAGGTCAACGCCCAGCGGCGGCGCAAGGCCCCAGGCGGAGTCTTCACGGGAACCTCCCACCAGGCTCCCCAGCTTCTGGCCCGGCCGGACCTGGCCCTGGACTACTTGGTGGCCCCGCCGCAGATGGCCCACTATATTTCGTTCAGCACCCGCATCTATAACGTATACCTGAAGTATATCGCGCCGGAGGACATGCATGTCTACTCCATTGACGAGGTGTTTCTGGATGTAACCCCCTATCTGGACACCTATGGTATGACGGCAGAGGAGTTGGCCCGTACCATTCTGCTGGATGTGCTCCACACCACCGGAATCACCGCCACCGCTGGCATTGGCAGCAATTTATATCTGGCCAAGGTGGCCATGGACATTGAGGCCAAGCACATTCAGCCGGACAAAAATGGGGTTCGCATCGCCCGTCTGGACGAGATGAGCTACCGCCGCAACCTCTGGGCCCATCGTCCTCTCACCGATTTCTGGCGGGTGGGCCGAGGGTACGCCAAAAAGCTGGAACAGCAGGGGCTGTACACCATGGGCGACATTGCCCGGTGTTCTCTGGGCAGGCGAGAGGACTACTACAACGAGGAACTGCTCTACAAGCTCTTTGGGGTGAATGCGGAGCTGCTCATTGACCACGCCTGGGGGTGGGAGCCGTGCACCATCGCTGATATCAAGGCCTATCGCCCTACCACCAACAGTGTGGGGTCGGGCCAGGTGCTGAAAACCCCATACCCGGCGGAAAAGGCCCGGCTGGTGGTGCAGGAGATGGCAGATCTCCTGGTACTGGATTTGGTGGACCATCGGCTGATGACCGACCAGCTCACTTTGACGGTGGGCTACGACCGGGAGAATCTCACCGATCCCCAGCGGAGGCTGGCCTACCGGGGTGCTGTCTCCACCGATGCCTATGGACGAGCCATCCCAAAGCACGCCCACGGCACCACTCATTTGCCGGAATACACCTCCTCCACCACAGAGATTGTGGAGGCAATAACCAGATTATTTGACCGAATTGTCAATCCCCAGTTGCTCATTCGGCGGCTCAATGTCACCGCCAACCGGGTGTTGCGGGAAGACTGCCTGCCTACGCAAGGGTTCCAACAGTTGAGCCTATTCTCTGACGATGGGCAACAGCGGAAAGCCCAGCGAAAGCGAGAGCGCCAGAAGCAGCAGGCCATTCTCAGCATCAAAAAGAAGTACGGAAAAAACGCCCTTCTCAAAGGGATGAATTTCCGGGACGGGGCCACCACCCGGGAGCGCAATGGACAGATTGGGGGTCACAAGGCATGAGGGAGAAGCGACACCCCTACGAGGACATCCTCTCTGTGCCTCGGCCCACCACTCATGTGCGTCCACCCATGTCCCGGCAGGACCGGGCGGCACAATTTGCCCCCTTTGCTGCGCTCACCGGCCACGATGCCGCCATTCGAGAGACGGCCCGTACTACCCAGGCCAGACGCCAGCTCAGTGAGGACGAAAAACTCATATTGGACCGAAAGCAGCAGTTCCTGCTGGAACAGGTGCACCAACACCCACAGGTCACCGTAACCTATTTCCAGCCGGACACCCGCAAAGCCGGGGGAGCGTACCAAGTGTTTACCGGACATGTGCGGGCCCTGGACACCTTCCGACGGCTGTTCCGCACCATGGAGGGCAGAGACATTCCTGTGGACGACATCGTGGATCTGGAAAGCCCCCTGTTTTCTCAATTGGAACTGTAAAAAGCACCACCGACGATTTCGTCGGTGGTGCTTTTTATTAAGATTCTGGGTTTGATGCCGGCGCAGCTGCGTCAATGCTCAGGGAATATCCCTGGAGAATGGCGGTGGTATCCTCCGCCATCTCGTGCTCAATGGTCACCTGATCGCCCACATTGAGGATGACGGCAGTGGGATTCTCTACGGCGGAGAGGGAGTAGAACACGTTCTCTTCCTCCAGACGCACATAATAGTAGGTGTTGCCGTTTAGTACAGCGCTGCGAATCTCCGCCACGACACCCTGGGCCGTGGTCTGAGGCACTTCCTCCTCCTCCGTCAGGCCCTTGTCTGTGAGCATGCGGATATACTGCTGTTCACACTGGGCTACGGTGCTTCCCGTGGCCACCAGCTGATACTGGGCCACGTTGACCATGGCATAGCTCTTCACCAGCAGGGTGTTATCCTGGAGGGGAATGAAGTAGGTGGGTTGTCCTGCCACATTGATCAGCAGGGGGAAGGTGGCGGTGTAGCCCAGGTCCTGCACCACACCCTCGGCAGATGCCTGAGCCGCCGCCTCTGTGGCACCGGGAGCATCGTAGAAAATGGTCTCCTTGGTGCGCTGGTTGGAGAGGAGGAAGCCCAGATTGGACTGGTCGGAGTTGGCGGAGGTGACACCGGTGTACACGTACACGTCATCGTTGATGGCGATATAGTTATACCCCTCTGTGGTCACGGTCACATCCTTCTGGCCGAAAATGGAGTTGATGAATCCGTTGACCAGGGTGCCATAGTAGTCATATTGTTGCATGATGAGGGCAGGGGTATATAGGTTATCCACCCAAGAGGGCACCTCATCATAATACTGGCTTTCTCCGGTGATGGCGTTACAGAGGACAGCGCCCTGGATGTCGGTACCGCCAAACAGGCCGATGGTCTTTACCACTCGGGGGGCAATCCACCAGGGCTGTCCGTCCTCATCGATTTCAAAGCGGGGAGTGGAGAACATGAAGGTGGGGTACTGGAATCGGAGGTGACGCATGATGTTCCGGTTCAAAGGCTCGGAGAAGGAGTATTTCATTCCCTCCTCCAGCCGCACCACCTGAGCCTCCTGGGTGACCATGTCCACCAGCACATAGGCGGGCAGACCTTCGCCCCGGTTGGTCAGCCACTTGAACAGATCGGCATAGGCCACAGGGGCCACGCGGACGGGGCGGCCCTGGTAGTTGATCTGGGTGGAATCTCCGCCGTACTCAAACTGGCTGACCATGTCGCTGAGGGTACCCATCTGGCGGTCCCCCAGGTACTCGGCAGAGGTGCGGTCCAGGGTGGGAATCTCATCAAAGGAAATCTGGCTGATATCCTGGGAAAATTCACCGCTGTTGACCGTCAGCAGCTCCCGGTAAGCCTGGGCCCGGAAAATGGGGAGGGAGACCAACTGTCCCACCACACCCACTACCACCAGCAAGAGCATGAAAATCCCGATGGGCAGACACTGTTGTTTGATGAAGCTAAGATAATGGCGCACCTTATCTTTCCCGGTGGTCACCACCGTGGTGTCCTGAAATCCCGAGGTAATCAGGGCACAGACCATATAGACCAGGCACAGCAGGAAGAGAAATCCGTAAAACTCCGTGGCCTGTAGATTGAGGGCGGGCAAGGTGATATAGAAGTAGAGGAACCCCACCACCGCTGTAACCAGGAGGTTCAGAAGGATTTTCCCCAACTTTCCCTTGGGCCAGGGAAAGCCCTTTTTTCGTCGCTCTTTCATAACATGGAACTCCTTTCGAATCCATAGAGAGTTGATGTAAAGTATACCTGCTTTTCTCAGAAAAAGCAATCAAAAGAGAAACCCGCAGCTGGACAAACACAGCTACGGGTTTCTAAATGGTCTTAGATCATGCGGAGAATGGCTTCCTTGGGCTGCACACCCACGGACTGGGCCACAGCCTCGCCGTTCTTCATCACCACCAGGGTAGGGATGCTCATCACGCCGAACTGACGGGCCAGCTCAGGCTCGTTGTCCACGTTGACCTTGCCCACCTTGATGTCAGTGCGCTCAGCGGCGATCTGGTCCAACACAGGAGCCAGCATGCGGCAGGGGCCGCACCACTCAGCCCAGAAGTCCAGCAGCACGGGCTGGGAGGCCTGAAGAACCTCAGCGTCAAAATTGTCCTTGGTGATGGTAATGGTATTCATGAGGAACGTCTCCTTTTCTTGTTGAATTTTGTACTCTGAGCATACACCCTTTTATGATTCCCTTCTGTGACAAACTCACACAGAAGATGTTTCGTAGTACTTCTCACCCAGCAGGATCTTCTCCGGGGTGATGGGCAGCTCCCGGTGCCACACACCAGTGGCGTTATAAACGGCGTGGGCGATGGCAGGGGAGGGGGTATTGATGACGATCTCGCCGATGGACTTGGCACCGAAGGGGCCAGTGGGCTCATAGCTGGACTCAAACTCCACGTGGATGCGTCCCACATCCTGACGGGTGGGAATCTTGTACTGCATGAAGGAGTCCTCCCGGATGGCGCCCTTATCGGTGTAGGTGATGTCCTCGTACAGGGCCATGCCGATGCCCTGGGCGATGCCGCCCTCAGTCTGGACTCGAGCCAGATTGGGGTTGATGACCGTGCCACAGTCTACAGTAGCCTCATAGTTGAGCACCTGAATGGCTCCGGTGGCCTTGTCGATCTCCACCTCCACCATGCCAGCCATATAGGGGGGTGGGGAGACCGGGGAGGAGGTGGTGGCGGTGAACTGGGTCTCAAACTGGTTGTTGACCATGGAAGCGGTGGCCACGTCCACCAGGGAGACGCTGCGCTGCGGGTCGCTGACACAGCGGACCGTCTTGCCGTCAAACTCCGTGTCCTCCACGTCGCACTTCATCAGAGCAGCACCGATCTTCTGGATGCTCTCCCGCAGCTTCTCACAGGCTTCTTCCACAGCACGCCCAGTGAGGTAGGTGGTGGAGGAGGCATAGGAGCCGGAGTCATAGGGGGAGGCATCGGTGTCGGCACCGTAGACCACCACGTTGTCCACGTCACACTCCATGACCTCAGCGGCCATCTGAGCCAGAATGGTGTCACAGCCGGTGCCCATGTCAGCGGCGCCAATGGTCAGGGCATAGAAGCCGTCGTCGTTGAGCTTGATGGTAGCGCCGCCAATGTCCACATTGGAAATGCTGGACCCCTGCATGGCCAGAGCTACGCCCACGCTACGCACCTTACCGTTGCCCATATCCCGGCAGGGATACTTCTCGTCCCAACCCATGCGCTGGGCGGTTTCCTTCAGACAGCGGTCCAGGGCACAGGCGTTACAGGGCTCATAGTAGTAGGCAGGGGGCACCTGTCCCTCTGCAATGAGGTTCATCAGCCGCAGCTGCACCGGGTCCATCTTCAACTCAGCTGCCAGCTCGTTGACAATGGACTCTACAGCAAACAGACCCTGAGTGGCGCCGTAGCCACGGTAGGCTCCGGCGGCCTGCATATTGGTGTACACCACGTCATAGGTGAAGCGGTAGGCCTCCTGGTTGCGGTTATACAGGGGGATGGACTTGTGGCCAGACAGGCCTACGGTGGTGGGGCCGTGCTCGCCATAGGCGCCAGTGTTGGACAGGGTATACATGTCAAAGCCACGGATGCGGCCATCCTTCATGGCTCCGATGCGCACCGTGATCTCCATCTCGTGGCGGGGGCTGCCAGAAGTCTGGCTCTCCTGGCGGCTATACACCAGGTAGGCGGGCTTTCCGGTCTTCCAGGTGACCAGGGCGGGGAACACCTCGGTGACACAGCTCTGCTTGGCGCCAAAGCCACCGCCGATGCGGGGCTTGGTCACCCGCACCTTGGACTTGGGAATGTCCAGAGCGTGGGCGATGATGCGCCGGGCGTGGAAGACGATCTGGGTGGAACTGAGCACATTCAGCCGTCCATAGGTGTCCATATAGGTGTAGGTGCGGAAGGTCTCCATCATGGCCTGGCTGTTGGCCTTGGTGTGGTAGGTGCGCTCCAGCACCACATCACAGTCGGCCAGTACCGCCTCAATGTCCCCGTGACCCATCTCATCGTGGGCGCACAGGTTTCGGTGGTTGTCCGCCCCCACAGGGCAGTGTGCCACCCAATTGTCCTCCGGGTGCACCAGCACCGGATTGTCCTTGGCAGTGCGGAAATCCAGCACCGCAGGAAGCACCTGATAAGTGACCTTGATGAGCTTCAAGGCCTTGTCCACAGCCTTTTCATTTTCACCGGCCACCACGGCCACGGCGTCCCCGTGGAATCGCACATGGCGGTCCAGCAGCAGGCGGTCGTAGGGGCTGGGCTCAGGATAGGTCTGTCCAGCCATGGTAAACCGCTTCTGAGGCACATCTTTATAGGTGAAAATGGCCTCAATGCCGGGTACCTTCATGGCGATGGAGGTGTCGATGTTCTCAATCATGGCATTGGCATGGAGGCTGTGAAGCACCTTCACCACCAGGGCGTTGGGGTCCCGCAGGTCCCCGGTATACACCGGTTTGCCGGTAACCAGGGCCATGGCGTCCTTTTTACGAACGGGTTGATTCACATGGCACATTCCTCACACCCCTCCTTTCTTCTGGGCATCCTTGAAGGCCAGATAGGACTGAATGCCCCGCAGCTGTCCCTCATAGCCGGAGCAGCGGCACAGGTTGCCGCTGAGGTAGGAGAGGATCTCCTCCTCGGTGGGGTGGGGGTTCTCCCGGAACATGGCAATGGCATTCATCATCAGGCCGGGGTTGCAGAATCCGCACTGCTCGGCGCCCTGGTCAGCGATGAAAGCCCCGAAGTCGGCAGCCTCCTCCTGGAGCCCCTCCAGAGTGGTGACTTTGTGGCCAGCCACCCGGGCTGCCAGCACCGAGCAGGACAGCACCGGCTTATCGTCTACAAAGACGGTGCACAGGCCGCAGTTGGAGCTCTCACAGCCCCGCTTGACGCTGGCGCAGCCCAGGGAGCGCAGCACATCCAACAGCAGGCTGTCCGCCTCCACCACCGTGGCAATCTTCTTTCCGTTGAGTTCAAATTTCAATTCCATGTCACTTCACCTCACAGGCTGCCAGCACGGCCCGCTGCACCAGCACGCCGCAGATTTGACGGCGGTAGGCAGCGCTGCCCCGCATGTTGGACCCAAAATTCAGTTGTCCGGCCACATAGTCTCCAAATCGGGCGGCGCTGGTCTCATCCACACCGCCACAGAGCAGCCCCTCCTGATCTCGCACCAGAGCCGCCTTGTGGGGACGGGCACCCACGGATGCCTGCCACACCCCATCCACGCAGGAGACCGCACAGGTGAGGATGGGGAAGTCGGTGCGGGCATGGCGCATAGCCTGGTAGGACGCCTGCATAAGCTGCTTGTCCACCACCAGCTTCACCAGGATGTCCCGGTCCGCGGGCATCTGGACATACTGCTCCAGGGAAATCTCTCCGGCATGGTGGCACACCACCTTGGCGTTCAGGACCAGGAATACAGTGAGCACGTCGGAGAAGCCGTAGCGGCCAAAGATGGAGCCGCCCACCGTGGCGGTGTTGCGGAACTGCACGCCCACAATGTCCTTGACGGCATCGGCCACAGCATGGTTCGTCCAGGCATTGAGGGCAGGGTGCTGCTCCAGTTGGCGCAGGGTGACCATACAGCCGATCTCAAACGTATGGTCTGTCTCCACAATGGTGTCCAGCCCCAGGCCGGACAGGTCAATGGCAGTGTCCACACTGCGGGTGGTCATTTTCATCCAGTGCATACCGCCCAGGATGAGATTGGCTTTCTTTTGGTTCAATTCGTAGGCCTGTTCCAGGCTCTCCGCCCGGACATATTGTCTGATGGTCAACAAGACACTTCCTCCAAACCTTGTATATTCATATCTGGCCAATGCGCAACAATACACAGTATATTGTACCGTACTTTTGAAGGGATGTAAAGTGACAAAAAAGCACACCTCTCTGGAAGATCAGAGGTGTGCTTGTAAATATTGTTGGATTCTGGAAAGTTTCTCCGGCGTATCGGCGTCCCACAGCTCGTGGGGGCCTCCTGCCTCCACGTAACATACCGGAGTGTCGCCCACGGCGGCCATGCCGCCGTGCTCTCCGGTCAGCTCCATCAGGTCAGGGAAGAGGTGGGCAGGGAAGAGAGTTGGGCTGGAGGGCTGGCCCTGGTAGGCCAGACGGTGCACGGTCTGGGGCCGCGCCTGAAAATCAGCCACCAGACGGCGGATGCTGTCTGCGCTGCACAGGGGCTGGTCCCCCAGGACAAACAGACACCCATCTGCGTCTTCTAACTTCTCCAACCCCAAGCGGATGGATTTGCTCTGAGGGCCACCCTCATAGGCCACCGTCTTCACCCCATGACGACGGCACAGAGTCTCCACCTCAGGGTCGCTGACCACCGCCACCATCTGAGAAAAGCAGGAACGTGGAATAGCGTCCAGGGTGTGCACCAGCAGTGGTCTGTCCACCAGAGGCGCCAGCAGCTTGTTTGCGCCGAACCGGGTGCTCTTCCCAGCGGCCAGGACGATACATGCAATGCGCATTTTCCCTCACCTCTCAACACATTTCACATGGCAAAATCAGTTTGCCCGATTTTCCCATCTTGATGCATCCTTAGCGCAGCGTACGCCGCAGGCCCTTGGGAAAGTGGTTTTTCAAAACACCGTTACTGCCCTTGACCCAGCCCAGCGACAGTCCATCCACTTTCAGAAGGGTCCATCCCGTCTGGGTGCCGGGGATGGTGTTCCCGGACAAGTAGGCGGCAATTTCCGGAGCGTCTACCGGATAGTCCACCTGAGAGGCGGATTCTTTCAGCCACAGGGCCAGGGCGTGGGCGGGCTCGAAGCGATTTTTCAGCAGTTGGCCCAGCTCCAGACCAGCACGCAGCACCTTGAGTCCCTTCAGGGCGGGCATATCTTCCGGGACCATCCACAGATTCTTCCCAAAGGAGATGAGCTTCCCCTGGGGCAGCGTGACTCCAGCGGCGTCGCAGAACTCCCGCAATTCCTTGGGTGTGGCAATGGCAGGCTCCAAAGGCTGGTCCTGACCCGCTGCATCTTCCTGACGCTCCAACACCGCTGCAAAGTGTCCCTCACCGTGGAGCTTATGGGGCCAGAGGCGGAAGGTATGCTCTAAGCCGCAGGGCGGGGCGTCCACCCAGTCCGCGCGGCCCGGTGCAAACCAAGGGGCGTCCACGGAGACCAGGGAAAAGTCAGGGTGGGTCTGGAGAAAGGCGGCAATGACCCCCTCGTTCTCTTCAGGGGCAAAGGTACAGGTGGAGTACACCATGCGGCCACCGGTCCGGAGCATTTGGGCGGCGGAGTGGAGAATCTCGCCCTGGCGGTGGGCACACATCTGTACCGTCTCCACACTCCAGTCGGTGGAGGCCGCCTCTTCCTTGCGGAACATGCCCTCGCCGGAACAGGGAGCATCCACCAGAATCCGGTCAAAATACTCCACGAACCGCTCCGACAGCTTGCGGGGATGCTCGTTGAGCACCAGGGCATTGGCCACTGCCATGCGCTCCAGATTGCGGCTGAGAATCACCGCCCGCTTGGGTTCGATCTCGTTGGACACCAACAGCCCCTGGCCGTCCAACAGGGCAGCTAGCTGGGAGGACTTCCCGCCAGGGGCAGCGCACAGGTCCAGCACCCGCATGCCTGGCTGCACATCCAGCAGCCCTGCCGGGGCCATGGCACTGGCCTCCTGGAGATAGTACAGCCCCGCCTCATGGTAGGGAGACAGGCCGGGCCGGGTATCGGGGTCATAGTAATAGCCGCTGTCTGCCCAAGGCACCGGGGAGAGGCCAAACTGGGGCAGAGGGGGCGGGGTGTGGGTTTTCAGTTTGTTCAGGCGCAGCGCCACCCACCGGGGATGTTCGGCCGCCGCCAGAAACTCCGCCAGCTCTTCCGGGCCCAGCTGGGCCTCCAGCCGTTTGAGAAATCCTTTTGGAAACATGAGTTGTCCTCCGTCTTATATGGTGAGATTAGGGCAGTTGGTTGGTATCTAAGAAGTAGCGCAGCACGTCCTCTACTCGGTGGCAGGTGGTGGGGAACTGCTCCAGAAGCCCCTGCTCTGCGGCAGCCATGAGGTAAGGATGGCCCACCACAGAGAGCATGGCCGCATCGTTCCAGTTGTCGCCAAAGGCCAGCACGTCCTTGGGGTCAATGTCCATGGAGCGGCACAGGCCCAGCACGCCCACGCCTTTGTCCGCCAGGGTGAAGTCCAGCCAGTCCTCTCCGGCCACAGCCATGTGGAAGACGGTGGACCAGGCAGGGCCCAGGGACTCTGCGGCGGGCTTGGTGCCCAGAGGACAGTAGGCGGAAACCTTCAAAATCTCCTCCGGGATCTCTTCCACGTCCTCTACAATTTTCAACTGGAAACCCTTGAAATCCCGCATATGCACCACGTAGTCCTGGGTGCACTGGCACAGGTAGGCATATTTGGGACCGGTGATCAGCAGCTGGCTGTCAGGCAAGTTTAAAATCTCCCGGGCCAGAGCCAGAGCGGAGGAGCGCTCCATGGGCGTAGAACCCAAGATGGGGGCGGTGTCCTCGGTGCCTGGCCCGTAAATCACGCCGCCGTTTTCGCACACATAGGACAGTTCATCGGCAATGTGGGGAAAGAGGGAGCGGATGGAGTGGTACTGCCGACCGGAGGTAGGGCAGAAGGGAATGCCCCGCTCTTTGAGCTGCTCAATGAGAGAAAAGATTTCTCCGGACAGCTTGGTCTCCCCGTAGGGCAGCAGGGTGCCGTCGATATCGCTGACAACCAGTTTGATCATTGCTTGTCTCTCCTTTATATCAAAACCTATGAAATCTCGGTGATTATACCATAGCTCATTTCGTTTCACAAGAGAAACCCCTCCACGGTGCAAACCCGTGGAGGGGAAAAGATTTATCCAACCGCCTGACGTTTTTCGTGGATGAGCCGAGCCCAGTACACAATGGGAGTGTCCAAAAGAGAGGTGAAGATAAAGATGACGTAGCTAGAGAGGACAATGGACACCAGAGTGGGCAGGTCATACCTGCCGTAAAAGGCAAATAGAGTGTACAAAATGGCGTTGAGCAACTGGGAGATCAGGGTAGAGCCGTTGTTTCGCACCCACAAAAAGGCCCGCCGATCTCCGCTGCGGCGCTGGGTGAACTCCCACCACTTGTGGTACAGCCACACATCAAACACCTGGACAATGGCGTACACGGCCAGAGAGGCCAGCATAAGCCGGGGGGTATTGGAGAAAATGGCCTGCATATACGGAGTAGCCCAGTCGTTCACCGAGGGCACATACATCAGCCAGGACTGGGAGACCAGCACAAAGAGAACATTGGCGGCAATGCCAATCCATACCGCCTGTTGGGCCTGCTTTTTTCCTGCAATCTCGCTGAGAATATCCGTGACCAAAAAGGTCGTGGCAAAAAGGATATTGCCCAGGGTCATCTCCATGCCGAAAGCCTGGACCAGAATCAGCACCTCGATGTTGGCGGCGATGGTGGCAAAGACGGTAAAGGACATGAGGCCACTGGTGCCAAACAGGAAAAACCACAGCAGCACAGAGCCGTACAGGACCAAAAGGGTGACAATCAATAGCAGTTCATTTCTCATAATTTCTCTCCTACACCAAAGTCTGTATTCTCCAACAGAATATCCACCCGGGGGTTGTCCTTGTACAGAGGGTAGACCTCCCGCACAAAGGCTGCCCGAACCTCCAAATCAGGAAGAATTGGGGTGGTGTTTGGAACCATCACGTTGATACAAACCCGGTGAAAGTGAGCAAGGCCTGTCTCCACGTCCCGCTTCATGCCCTCCACACTCTGGCCCGACAGGCCAAAGAGGAGACAGCACTCATCGAAGGGGGCGGCAATGGCGGCAGGGTCCGTCTCGTCAATGCCCTTGTCCAAGATGCGCTCCCGGTAGTCGGCATCAAAGGTCTCAACTCCAATTTTCACGTGGAGGGTCACACCAAGCTGGGCAAAGTGCTCCCGCAAAGCCGGAATGGTCTTGCGAAACAGCCAGTGGCTCTCCACATGCAGGTCCCGGATGCCTCGCTCCACACACACCTTGTCCACCTCCGCCAGGGTAGAGGGGTGGAGCTCGGCAAAGGAGCCGGAGTTGATGACCTCCAGGCGGCCATAGCGCCCCGTGACATGGGACAGCGCCTCCCGGTTGAGAATCAGGTTGGCCTCCTCGTCCTGGGAGGCATCCAGATGGTAATCGCAAAACCGACACCGCTTCCAGGCGCATCCCCGGCCCCGCAGCAAAACAATTTCCCGCGGGTTTTTATCTTCGATGACAGAATAGCGACTGAGTTCCACCTTGAATCCCTCCATGGACAAAAAATAAGGTGCACCCTCCGGTTTCGGAGCGTACACCATCCTCGTTGTTTGCGCACAAAAGCGCACCACAGCCCAAGGCTGTGGCTTTCCCGTAGTTTTGTTTAGAGACAGGATGGTTCCGAACTGTCTGTTATGGAATTGCGGATTTTATTATAACGGATTTTCCCCGCCTGTCAAGAGAAAAACGGCTTACCCCGGACGGGGCAAGCCGTTTTTGGTACAAGTGAGCCTGTAAGCCGGGTTCTGTCCTTTAAGACAGCCATCTATCTAGGCACAGCGTTGCCGCTGCACTCCAGCCACCTCCTCAACGCAGCCGGGCCGGCTTTGTGTGCGTTTCCACGGTGTTGCTCCGGATAGAGTTTACAGCGATGAGCAGTTCCCAGTCATCGGGCGGGCGCTTATCTCCGCCTTTCCACCCTTACCTTGCAAAAGCAAGGCGGTATATCTCTGTTGCACTTTTCCTGAAGTCGCCTTCGGCGGGCGTTACCCGTTATCCTTGCCCTACGGAGCCCGGACTTTCCTCATGGACGGCCTTTCGACCTGCCCACGCGGCTGTCCAGCTTACTTGCTCTATGATTGTACTTCAACTTTGCATGATTGTCAAATGGGAGTTTATGCGTTATAATAATCTGATGTCATTTTACTCCTATGAGGAAAGGGAGGCAACGGTCCATGCAATCAATTCTATGGGATTATTTGAATTCACTCAAGGGTAAAAAAATTGCCGTCATCGGCATGGGGGTGTCCAACGCCCCACTGGTAAAGAAAATGTTACAGGCCGGACTGACGGTCCGTGTGTGTGATAAACGAGAGAGAGATGATTTTGACGGTCTGTCTGAGCTGGAGTCCAAGGGCTTGAAGGTGAGCCTGGGCCCCAACTATCTGGACGGCCTGGAGGGGGCAGATGTGATTTTCCGCACCCCTGGTGTGCGGCCGGACCTGCCCCAGATCGCCAACGCCGTGGCGGCAGGCGCACAGTTGACCTCCGAGATGGAGACATTTTTGGACCTGTGTCCATGCAGTGTCATTGCCGTCACCGGCTCGGACGGAAAGACCACCACTACCACCATCATTGCCGGACTGCTGAAAGCAGCAGGCTATCGCACCTTTGTGGGAGGCAACATCGGGCATCCGCTGCTGTGCGAGGTGGACGAAATTCGTCCCGACGACATGGTGGTGTTGGAACTGTCCTCCTTCCAACTGATGACCATGCGCCAGAGTCCCAACGTGGCGGTTATCACCAACCTGTCTCCCAACCATCTGGATGTCCACAAGGACATGGAGGAGTACATTGCCGCCAAGCGCAATATCTTCGCCTATCAGGATACCGGGGACAAGCTGGTGCTCAATGCAGACAATGAGATCACCGCTGGATTTGCCTCTCAGGCCCGG
This sequence comes from Pseudoflavonifractor sp. SW1122, assembly GCF_012027765.1. Taxonomy (NCBI): domain Bacteria; kingdom Bacillati; phylum Bacillota; class Clostridia; order Eubacteriales; family Oscillospiraceae; genus Pseudoflavonifractor; species Pseudoflavonifractor sp. SW1122. The sequence continues at coordinate 27,998 of NZ_SJOS01000001.1, forward strand.
GGCGAAGTCACCCTGTTTAGCCGCAAAAAGAACCTGGAGCGGGGCGTCTGTGTCCGGGACGGGATGATCTGCTACCACACTCGCCCCATCCTGGCGGCCGACGACATTCTCATTCCCGGAGTCCACAACCTGGAAAATTACATGGCCGCCATTGCGGCTGTGGACGGTCTGGTGTCCGATGAGACCATTCGAGAGTACGCCAAGTCCTTTGGCGGCGTGGCCCACCGCATTGAGCTGGTACGCCAGCTGGACGGTGTACGCTATTACAACGACTCCATCGCCTCCAGCCCCACCCGTACCATTGCCGGCCTGCGCTCCTTCTCGGAGAAGGTGATTCTCATTGCCGGTGGCTACGATAAGCACATTCCCTACGATGTGCTGGGCCCGGAGATCGTCAAATCTGTGAAGTGCCTCATTCTCACCGGTGCCACCTCGGATAAAATCCAACAGGCTACCCAGCAGGCTCCAGACTACACCCCTGGCAATCCCGAAATCCGGCGCTGCGAGAATCTGGAACAGGCCGTCCATACCGCCCACGACGTGGCACAGCCTGGAGACGTGGTGATTTTGTCTCCCGCCAGCGCTTCCTTTGACTGCTTCCGCAACTTTGAGGAGCGGGGCAACAAGTTCAAGCAGTACGTCAATGCCCTGGAGGGAGTGACCGCCCATTGAATACCCTGGAATGTCTCAAAACCCTGTGTCAGACCGGAGGCCCCTCCGGTTATGAGGCACCCGTGGCAGACCTGGCCGCCCATCTTCTCACCCCCTGGATGGATGAGGTGTGGACGGACCGGCTGGGCAACGTCATCGGCCTGCGCCGCTGCGGCAGACCCAACGCCAAAAAGCTGCTGCTGGATGCCCATCTGGACCAGATCGGCCTAATGGTCACTGGAGCAGAAGGCGGGTACCTGCGCTTTGCCTCCATCGGCGGGGTAGACCCCCGGATGCTCCCCGACCGGGAGGTAACCATCCTTACCCAGCCGCCCAGACTGGGCGTGATTGCATGTCTGCCTCCCCATGTACTGTCGGCGGAGGACCGGGAGAAGGCCCCAGCCCTAGGGGAATACTATGTGGACACCGGCCTCTCTCAGGAGACGGTGGAGCGGGAGATTCCCGTGGGCACCCCAATGGTGTTCCGGGAGAGCTTTTTAGAGCTGGCCGGTGGAAAGATTTGCTCCGGCGCTTTGGACGACCGGGCCTGTTTCGCCGCTCTGCTGCGTACCGTGGAATTGCTCAACCTAGAGCAACTGGACGTGGATTTGTACATCATGGGCAGCACCCGGGAAGAAACCGGGGGTACTGGTGCCATGGTAGGCACCTGTACCATCGACCCTGACTTCTGCGTGGCGGTGGATGTCACCCATGGCGCCACTCCGGACAGCGCCAAAGGTCGGGCCTATGACCTGGGCGGCGGCCCCGCCGTGGGCATTGGCCCCAATATGACCCGGTGGATGACCCGCCGCATGCTGGACAAAGCCCAAGAGCTGGACATTCCGGTCCAGAAGGAAGTCATGGGCGGAGACACCGGGACCAATGCCTGGGGGATGCAGATTTGTAATGAGGGCATTGCCACTGCGGTGCTCTCTCTGCCCCTGCGCTATATGCATACCCCCGTGGAGGTGGTGGACCTTGCCGACCTGGAGCAGACCGCTCAGCTGTTGGCAGCCTTCACCCGAAAGCTGGGAGAGGAGGGAGCACAAGCATCATGGATTTGTTGAAACAGCTGTGTGCCCTCCCCGGTGTGTCCTCCTTCGAGGATGCCGTACGAGATTACATCAAAGAACAGGCCGCCCCCTATGTGGACACCATGAATGTGGACGCTATGGGCAATCTGATTTGCTTCAAAAAGGGCGCAAAGGCCACTGGAACTAAGCTGATGCTCTGTGCTCACATGGACGAGGTAGGGCTTATGGTCCGCTCCATCACCGAGGACGGGTATCTGAAATTCGTCTGTGTGGGGGGGATGGACCGCCGGGTGCTGCTGGGCAAGCAGGTGCTGGTGGGAGACCGCCAGGTCCCCGGCGTCATTGGCCTGAAAGCCATCCATATGACCACCGCCGAGGAGCGCAAGAAGGTCCCCAAACTGGAGGACTACTACATCGACATCGGAGCTTCCAGCCGGGAAGAGGCGGAGGCACTGGTGGAGGTGGGGGACCCCTGTGTCTTCCGCAGCGACTGTGTGGAGTTTGGAGACGGCTGCCTCAAGGCCAAGGCTTTAGACGACCGTGTTGGCTGCGCAGTTCTTCTGGAGCTGCTGCGTCGGGACCTTCCCATGGATTGCACCTTCGTCTTCACCGTCCAGGAGGAAGTGGGGACCCGGGGTGCCTTTGGAGCGGCCTTCTCTGTGACTCCAGACATCGCCCTGGTGCTGGAAGGCACCACCGCAGCGGACGCCCCCAGCCAGGACCCGGAGGCTCAAATCTGCCACTTGGGGCAAGGCCCGGTGCTGTCTTGGATGGACAAAGGCACCATCTATGACCGGAACCTGTTTGAGCGCCTGCGTACTGTGGCCCAGGAGCATAACATTCCCTGGCAGCTGAAACACTACGTGGCGGGCAGCACCGACGCCAAAGCCATTCAACGCACCAAGTCCGGTGTGCGAGTAGCCGGTATCTCTGCCCCCGTGCGATATCTTCACGCCCCTGCCAGTGTAGTGAACATAAACGATGTGGAGCAGGTGCTGGAACTGGCCTGGCTGTTTTTACAGTCTGTTGCCGGGGATTGCTGACAGGAGGAACCCAACATGGAATGGATCAATACACTCAATACCCTGTGCCACGCCTTTGGCCCATCTGGGGCCGAGGGGGGAGTGGCACAGATCATAGAAGAGATGGCCCGCCCCTATGTGGATGAGATCACCCGGGACACCATGGGCAATCTCATTTGCCGCAAAAAGGGAAGTGGCCCCCGGCTCATGTTTTCCGCCCACATGGACAGCATTGGCCTGGTGGTGACCCACATCGACGACAAGGGCTTTTTGCGAGTGGGAGCCATCGGCGGCGTTCACGCCGACGCTGTGGTCAACACCCCGGTGCGCTTTCAAAACGGCACCTGCGGCGTCATCGCTGCCCAGGTGGGTTCCACGCCCGGAAAGCGCACCATGGCTGACCTGTACCTGGACATTGGAGCCACCTCCCGAGAGGAGGCGGAACAACAGGTGCAGATTGGCGATGTGGCGGTGTACAACACCCCGGTTTTTCCAGCGGGTGCTCTGGTAGCCGGACCCTATATGGACAACCGCATCTCCTGCCTGGTGCTGTTACAGGCCATGGAGCGGCTGCATGACTGCCCCAACGACGTGTACTTCGTCTTCTCCACCCAGGAGGAGGTGGGCCTGCGAGGAGCCAAAACCGCCGCATGGTCCATTGACCCAGACTATGGCATCGCCGTGGACGTCACCAGTGAGGACGGCATTCCCGGTGCCAAGCACACCGCCAGCAGTTTGGCGGGGCAAGGAGCCGCGGTGAAGGTGATGGATCGCTCGGTAATCTGCCACCCCGAAATGGTAAACCTTCTGATGGAGCTGGCCCAGAAACAGGGCATTCCCGCCCAGCGAGATGTTATCCAGGCGGGAGGCACCGACGCCGGAGCCATCCATCAGACCCGCAGCGGCGTGTGCACCGGGGGCATTTCCATCCCCTGTCGCTACACCCACACCCCCTGTGAGATGGTGTGTGCCGCCGATGTGGAGGCCTGCGTGGCACTGGTGGCCGCACTGGCCCAAACTAAGTTAGAGAAAGAGTGTTAAGGAATATGTCTTTACAGTTTTCTGAGGAGTTGCGCACCCTGGCCCGCCGGGCAGAGGAGACGCTGAAAGAGCAGTTTGCCCGCATTGACGCAGTGGCTGAGGCCAACACCCTGCGGGTGCTGGACGCCTTCCGCCGGTATCGAGTGGCGGAGAGCTATTTTGCCGGAACCACTGGTTATGGCTATGACGACCTGGGCCGGGACAAGCTGGACGAGATCTATGCCCACCTGTTTGGCACGGAGGACGCCCTGGTGCGCATCGGGTTTGTCAACGGCACCCACGCCATTTCTGCGGCCCTGTTTGGCTGCCTGCGTCCCGGAGACGTGCTGGTCTCCGCCGTTGGCGCTCCCTACGACACTCTGCTGGGTGTCATCGGTGTCACCGATAAAGGCACCGGGTCCCTAAAGGACTTCGGCGTGGAATACCGCCAGGTGGACCTCACCCCGGAGAATACGCCCGACTTGGAGGGACTGGCTCAGGCCGTGTCTGCCCCCAAGGTAAAAGCGGTACTCATCCAGCGCTCCAAGGGCTACTCCACCCGGGCCTCTCTGTCTGTGGACGAGATTGGCCACATGTGCGAGATCATCCGCCAGCACAACCCCAATGTTGCCATTTTGGTGGACAACTGCTACGGGGAGTTTGTGGAGGAGAAGGAACCCACCCATGTGGGCGCTGACCTGGTAGTGGGCTCCCTCATCAAGAACCCCGGCGGCGGTCTGGCCCCCACCGGAGCTTATCTGGCCGGACGCCACGACCTCGTCGAAGGGGCCGCTATGCGTCTGACCTGCCCCGGTATCGGCAAGGAATGCGGCTCCACCTTGGGCAACAACCGTCTGCTGTATCAGGGCCTGTTCATGGCCCCCCACACCGTGGCCCAGGCGTTAAAAACCGCTGTGTTCGGAGCCGCTCTCATGGAGCAGATGGGGTATGAGACTGAGCCCCACTCTCTGGCACCCCGCCACGACATCATTCAGATGATTCACCTGGGCAACGGAGAAGGGGTCAAAGCTTTCTGTCGGGGGATTCAGTCTGGCGCCCCTGTGGACTCCTACGTCACCCCGGAGCCCTGGGACATGCCCGGATACGACTGTCAGGTCATCATGGCAGCTGGTGCCTTCATCCAGGGTGCCTCCATTGAGCTGTCGGCAGACGCCCCCATGCGGGAGCCCTATACGGTATATCTCCAGGGCGGCCTGACCTACGAGTCGGGCAAGGCCGGTCTGATGCTGGCCGCTCAAGAGTTGCTGGGTCACTGAATGGGTCAGGCCCCCGGGGGCATACAATGTCCCCGGGGGTGATTGTCGTGTCGGTACCGCTGCGCCGCCGTTGGAGGCGGTGGAAACAGCAGCCTCTATGTTTCATTCTGCTGCCCATCCTCATTGCCATGCTTCTCATCGCTGTGGTCTTCTTCCAATTTTCCCGGAGTATGCGCCCAGTAGTGGAGACGGTGGCGGTAAGCCAGGCCACCAATCTCATCTCGGTGCTGGTGGCGGATGTGGTGGACCAGTGCATGGAGGAGCAGAACTTAGGCTACAATGATCTGATGAACCTGCAACCTTCCGACGGCGACGGCCTGACCACCGTCACTGGGCGCACAGCCACCATTAACCAGCTACGTAATCAGATTACCCAAGCTCTGGTGGAGCAGCTGGAGGACCTGGACTCCGGGCAGCTTGGAGTCCCCCTGGGCAACCTTACCGGATGGATGATTTTCTCCGGACTGGGCCCCAAGCTTCGGGTCTCCATCGACTCGGTGGGGGACGTCATGACCCAAGTCCACAACCAATTTGACAGTGCCGGGATCAATCAGACCCATCACCAGGTGCTCATGGATATCTCCGTCACAGTCCACCTATTTATCCCTGGGGAGATCACCTCTGTCACCGTGGATACCACGGTGTGTCTGGCTGAGACGGTTCTCATTGGCACCGTACCAAACACCTATATACAAAATGGATAACTCATCACAAAGGAGATCAACGGATATGGATTCCTTGCAGCAAATTGAGCAGCTCCGCCGGGAGCTCAACCACCACAACTATCTGTACTATGTCTTGGACCAGCCCACCATCTCCGATTTTGAATACGACCGCATGTTGCGTCAGCTGGAGGAGTTGGAGCAGGCCCATCCAGAGTGGATTACCCCGGATTCTCCTACCCAGCGAGTGGGTGGGAAGCCCCTGGACAGTTTTACCCAAGTGGTTCATCGGGTGCCCCTCCAGTCCCTGCAAGACGTCTTTTCCCCCGAGGAGCTGATGGAGTTCCACCAGCGAGTCTCGCAGGGAGGGACCACTGAATACCTTTTGGAGCCCAAGGTGGACGGCCTGTCCGTGGCCCTGGAGTATGAGAACGGCGTCTTTGTCCGGGGGGCCACCCGGGGAGACGGCATGGTGGGGGAGGACGTCACCGAAAACTTGCGCACCATTCGCTCCATCCCCATGGTGCTGGAGGGCGCCCCCGAGACCCTCATCGTCCGGGGTGAGGTCTATATGCCCCGGAAAACCTTTGAGCGCCTCAACCAGGAACGGGAACTGCGGGGCGAGCCTCTCTTTGCCAATCCCCGCAACGCCGCTGCCGGGTCCATGCGTCAGTTGGACCCGAAAGTGGCCGCATCCCGGGGATTGGATATTCTAATTTTCAACATTCAATATGTAAATGGAATCTCCTTTACATCTGATAGCGACAGTTTGGACTATCTGCGCGGCCTGCGCTTCAAAGTCATTGACTATGTGAAGTCCACGGACATGGCAGAGATTCAGAAGGAGATTCAGAAGCTGGGCGATCAGCGCGAGAAATACCCCTTTGACATTGACGGGGCTGTTGTAAAGGTGAACAACTTGTCGGTCCGCGAGACTCTAGGGGAGACGGCAAAATTCCCCCGCTGGGCTGCCGCCTTCAAATACCCTCCGGAACAGAAGGAGAGCGTGGTGCGGGACATTGTGGTGCAGGTAGGCCGCACTGGAGTGCTCACCCCCAAGGCGGTGGTGGACCCGGTTCGTCTGGCTGGCACCACGGTGACCAACGCCACCCTTCACAACCAGGACTTTATCACCGAAAAGGATATCCGCATTGGGGACACCGTAGTGGTACAGAAGGCGGGGGAGATCATCCCGGAAATCGTGTCTGTGGTCATCGCCAAACGTCCAGAGGGCACCGTACCTTATGAGCTGCCCCACCAGTGCCCCGTGTGCGGTGCTCCGGTGGCGCGGGACGAGGATGGGGCCCACGTACGGTGCACCGGGGCCGAGTGTCCTGCCCAGTTGCTGCGCAACCTGACCCACTTCGCCAGTCGAGATGCCATGGACATTGAGGGCTTAGGGCCTGCAGTGGTGGAAGGACTGGTCCAGGCCGGACTGGTGCACACCCCCGCAGACCTGTACCAACTCCAGCAGGAGCAGGTGGCCGCTCTGGACCGGATGGGCCAGAAGTCAGCGGAGAACCTGCTGTCCGCCATTGAGCGCTCCAAATCCAACGATCTCTCCAAGCTGCTCTTCGCCTTTGGCATTCGCCAGGTGGGACAGAAGGCCGCCAAAGTGTTGGCCGCCAAGTTCGGCTCTCTGGAAGCTCTGGCCCAGGCTGGCGTAGAAGAGCTCACCGCCATTGACGACATCGGTCCCATCACCGCCGAGTATCTCACGGCGTGGTTTGCCTCTCCCCAGAGCCAGCACCTGATGCACAGTCTGGCCCAGGCAGGGGTGAACACTTTGAGTACTGCCGCCCCCGTGGGAGATCGTCTGGCAGGACTCACCTTTGTGCTCACCGGCGAGCTGTCCCACTGCTCCCGCAAGGAGGCAGGGGGAATGCTGGAGACCCTGGGAGCCAAGGTATCCGGCTCTGTGTCCAAAAAGACCAGCTGTGTCATTGCTGGAGAGGCTGCGGGCTCCAAGCTGCGCAAGGCCAATGAACTGGGCATTCCCGTCCTGGATGAGGCCCAATTCCTCCAGCTCGTCAGCGATGACCCCCAGCAGTACCAGCCCATTCTCACCGACCTCACCACCCAGAAATAGAATCGAGGTAATCCTTTCATGAAACTCAACGTTGCACAGCGCATGGAGGAATTCCAGCCTGGTATTTTCAATGTCTTGGATGAACGCCGCCAGCAGCGGCTGGCCCAGGGGCTTCCGGTGTACAATCTGTCCATTGGCACCCCGGACTTTCTCCCGGAACCCCACGTGGTACAAGCCCTGGCCCAGGCGGCCAGCCAGCCCACCAACTACCGCTATTCTCTCACCGAACTGCCGGAGCTGGTGGAGGCGGTCCAGCACTGGTATCTGCGCCGCTATGGCGTGGAATTGGAGCCAGAGGAGCTGATGAGCATCTACGGCTCTCAGGAAGGGCTGACCCACATCGGCTGGGCTCTGTGTGACCCAGGAGATGTGGTGCTGGTGCCTGACCCCGGCTATCCCATCTTTGAGATGGGCCCCGCCCTGTGTGGGGCAGAAATCGTCCATTACCCTCTGAAGGAAGAAAACGGCTACCTTCCTGATTTGGACGGGATAGAACCGGAGCTGGCAGACCAGGCCAAGATGATGGTGGTATCCTATCCCGCCAACCCTGTGTGTGTCACCGCTCCCGACGAGTTCTACCACAAGCTCATCGCCTTCGCCAAGGCCCACAATATCATCATTCTTCACGACAACGCCTATTCCGACATCATCTTTGACGGACGGGTGGGGAAGTCCTTCCTGGCCTACCAGGGAGCCAAGGAGGTGGGGGTGGAGTATAACTCCCTGTCCAAGACCTACAATCTCACCGGTGCTCGCATCTCCTTTGTGCTGGGCAACCGTCAAATCATCCAGACCTTCCGTCGGCTGCGCTCCCAGATCGACTACGGCATTTTCCTTCCCGTGCAGTATGCCGCTATCGCTGCCCTCAACGGGCCTCAGGACAGTGTCACACGCAATCGTGCCGAGTACCAGGCCCGACGGGACGCCCTTTGTGGTGGCCTGCGCTCCATTGGCTGGAATGTGCCGGATAGCCAGGGCAGTATGTTTGTGTGGGCACCCCTGCCCAAGGGATATCACAACTCCGTAGACTTCTGCTTTGAGCTGCTGGAGCGCTCTGGACTGCTGTGCACCCCTGGCTCCGCCTTCGGCCAGCTGGGAGAGGGCCATGTGCGCTTTGCCCTGGTGCAGCCAGTTCCGGTAATGCAGGAGATCGTGGCAGCTGTGGCGAAAAGTGGGATGCTGAACCATGAAGCGTAACGTATCCCTTCTCCTCGCCGGGGTGTTGGCAGCCCTTTCCTTGTCAAGCTGCTCTCTTCTCACAGAGATTGCTCCAACTCCCACCCCCACCGCCCAGGTGGTCAGCTATGATTTGGAGACCGTCCCTCCTTACACAGACCAGCCCTATGTGGTCCTACAGGACAATGTCCCAAATTTTGATTCCTCTGACTTCACTACCCAGGCCTTTGAGACCTATGCTTCCTTGGATGAGCTGGACCGCTGCGGGGTGGCTTACGCCAACATCTGCACGGAGTTGATGCCCACCGAGGAGCGTGGTTCCATCGGTCAAGTGAAGCCCTCCGGTTGGCACACTGTCACCTATGACAATGTAGACGGGCGGTACCTCTACAATCGCTGCCATCTCATTGGCTTTCAGCTGGCGGGGGAAAACGCCAATGAGCAAAATCTCATCACTGGCACCCGATATATGAATGTGGAGGGCATGCTACCTTTTGAGAACCAGGTGGCAGACTATGTGGAGGAAACGGAAAACCATGTACTATACCGGGTCACTCCCATCTTTCATGGGGACAACTTGGTGGCCTCTGGGGTACAGATGGAAGCCTGGTCAGTGGAAGACCAGGGGGAGGGCGTATGCTTTAACGTATATGTCTACAACGTCCAGCCTGGCATTACCATTGACTACGCCACGGGGGAGAGCTGGACCTCAGAAGTAACCGCCACCCACTATGTCCTCAATACCAGCTCAAAAAAGTTCCACCTGCCAGAATGCTCTGGGGTGCGGGATATGAATGGCTCCAACCGCCAGGACTATCAGGGCAGCCGAGCGGCACTGGTGGAACAGGGATACTCCCCCTGTGGCCTATGTCACCCATAATCTGATCCACCATGGAGATACATATGACATTGACGCAATTTCTGCATACTTATCGGCTGTCCCTGAATGCACAGCAGCAGCGAGCCGTCCAAACTCTGGATGGCCCGGTGCTGCTGTTGGCCGTTCCAGGCAGCGGTAAGACCACCGTCTTGGTCAGCCGAATTGGATACATGGTCCTGGGGTGTGGCATACCTCCAGAGTCCATCCTCACCATGACGTATACCGTCTCAGCGGCCCGGGATATGCGGCAGCGTTTCGCCTCTATGTTTGGAGCAGAGGTAGCTCAGCGGCTGGAGTTTCGTACCATCAACGGGGTATGCAGCCGCATCATCTCCTGCTATGAGCACATCACGGGACGGAAAGCCTACACCCTGATGGAACAGACTTCCCAGCAGAGTTCTCTCATCGGCACGCTCTACCATCGTCTGACCGGAGAATACGCCACGGAGAGCACCATCAAGGCGGTACAAACCGCCATTACCTATGTAAAAAACCAGATGATCACCTCTGAGCAGGAGCTGGCGCAAGTGGAAGTGGAAGGTGTGACCGACTTTCCCGCCCTGTACCACGCCTATGGTCAGGCCCTGCAACAACAGCAAAAGATGGATTATGACGACCAGCTGGTGTATGCCCGGAAAATTCTAAAGCTCTGTCCGCCAGTCCTCCGCCAGTTCCAGGCACGATACCGATATTTTTGTGTGGATGAGGCCCAGGACACCTCTAAAATCCAACACGCCATCATCTCCCTCTTGGCTCAAACCAGCGGGAACCTGTTCATGGTGGGAGATGAGGACCAGAGCATCTATGGCTTTCGAGCAGCTTATCCCCAGGCCCTGCTCCACTTTCAGGAGCTCTATCCCAAGGCGCAGGTGCTGTACATGGAGACCAATTATCGCTCTACCAAAGAGATTGTCAGTGCCGCTCAGACCTTTATTGAGAAGAACAAAAACCGCCACCCTAAGACCATGGTCTCCACAGGGCGCACCGGGCCCAGTATTCGTCAAGTGATGGTGCAGAACCGAACCAGCCAGTATGCCTATCTGGCCACTGTGGCGAAGAGAGCCACTCGTCCCATCGCCATTCTCTACCGGGACAACGACAGCGCCATCCCCCTCATTGATCTCTTCCAGCGCCAGCAGATTTCCTATCGGTGCCGTCAAGTGGACTGTGGCTTCTTCACCCATCGGGTGGTGCGGGATATCTGTAACATCATTCGCTTTGCCGCCCAGCCCTGCAATGGGGAGCTCTTTCTGGATCTATACTACAAGCTTGGAGCCGGAATCACCCGGTTGGCCGCAGTAGAGGCGGTCAATCGATGTGAAGGGGAGGGGGTAACCATCCTGGAGTATCTGTCCAAGTGCACCATGCTCTCCCCATGGTCTAGAAAGCAGTGTTCAGCTCTACAAGCCCATGTTTCCTACCTGCTGCAACAACCAGCCCACCGGGCCATCCATCGCATTGTCCACTACATGGGGTACGGGAGGTATGTGGAAGATCGCGGTGGTGATCTACGCAAAGCAGAGATTCTGGAGGCGTTAGGCTTTCAAGAAGCCACACCTATGAATTTGCTAGACCGGTTAAACGACCTGTATCAGCTGATGCGGGAGGGCCCTAATACCGAGCAGGAGAGTGTCGTTACCCTGTCCACCATCCACTCCAGCAAAGGCCTGGAGTACCCCCACGTCATTCTTATGGATGTGGTAGACGGGATTCTCCCCAAAGTATTTAATGTTTCCGCAGAGGACCCCGACTTTGATACCTACCAGGAGGAGCGCAGGCTTTTCTATGTGGCTATGACCCGGGCGCAGGACTCTCTATGGGTGCTCTCTTACAAGGCACAGGAGTTGCCCTCTGCATTTGCTCAGGAGCTGTTTCCTCCCATTACGCCAAAGGAGCAAGCGGCTAAAGTCCATGCGGCCATGTTCCATCCGGGCGTAAAGGTTCGGCATAAAAAATACGGGGAAGGGAAGATCATTGACCTATCCCAGGATATTGTGACCATCTCCTTTTCGCAAGCAGGGGAGAAGAAGTTCTCCCTATCCACCACAGTGAAAAATGGCCTATTGACCAAAGTATAAGAGCACAGTTCGAGATAAACTCGAACTGTGCTCTTATAACTTATACAAATAAAAAACCCTGTCCTACAGTGGGCTGTAGGACAGGGAATCTTTCTATGAGATTTCTCTCATGAAAAGCATTCTTTTTGGGGGTTTTGGTAAAAATTACTTTACCAGCTTCTTGAACTCGTCGGCCACGAACTGGACCTTGGGCCCGATGATGACCTGAACGGAGGTCTTGCTGGGGCGGATCACGCCGGAAGAGACAGCCTTAATGGCCTTCTCGTTGACCAGGCTGGAATCCTTCACCTCCAGACGGAGTCTGGTGATGCAGTTGTCCACGGAGGTCACGTTGGAGACACCGCCCAGACCCTCCAGAACAGCCTTGGCAATGGCAGTGTAGTCATTGTTAGCCAGAGCGCCGTCGGAAACCTCATCGGGATCGTCATCCTCACGGCCGGGAGTCTTCAGGTTGAACTTCACGATAGCGAAGCGGAACACCACGTAGAAGACGATAGCGGCAGCGATGCCCAGAGGAATGATCAGCAGGGTCTTCTGAGCGGCAGGCAGAGAAGCGGAGAAGATCAGGTCAGTCAGACCAGCGGAGAAGGAGAAGCCAGCGCGGAAGCCCACGACAGTGGTGACAGCGACAAAGATGCCGTACAGCAGAGCGTACACCACATACAGACCGGGAGCCAGGAACATGAAGGCAAACTCGAAGGGCTCAGTCACGCCGCACACAAAGGAGGCGATAGCGGCGGACAGCAGGATGCCCATAGCAACCTTGCGCTTCTCAGGCTTAGCAGTGTGATACATAGCCAGAGCAGCAGCGGGAACACCGAACATCATGCAGGGGAAGAAGCCGGACATGTACATACCCAGGCTCCAAGACACATCGGCAGAAGTCTTGCCGCCCCAGAAGTTGGTCAGGTCGCCCAGACCAATGGTGTCAAACCAGAACACGTTGTTCAGAGCGTGGTGCAGACCGGTGGGGATCAGCAGACGGTTGAAGAAAGCGTACAGACCAGCGCCAACAGCACCCATGCTAGCGATGCCCTTACCCAGAGCAACCAGAGCACCAAAGATCACGGGCCACACGAACAGCAGGATGGCAGAAACCACGATGGAGATCAGACCAGCCACGATGGCCACGCAGCGCTTGCCGCTGAAGAAGGACAGCCAGTCAGGCAGCTTGGTGTTCTTGAACTTGTTGTAGCTCAGACCACCGATCAGACCGGACAGGATGCCGATGAAGGGGTTAGCAATCTTGGAGAAGGCAATGTAGTTGGTGCTAGTGGTATCGATGACACCCTCAGCATTCAGAGGCAGCATGTGGGGAGCAATGGTGGCCACCACATTGGTGTTCAGCAGGCTGGTGATCATCAGCCAAGAGGCCAGAGCAGCCAGACCAGCAGTGCCGTCCTTGTCATCAGCCATACCGACGCCGACACCGATGGCAAACAGAATAGCCATGTTGTCGATCAGAGCGCCACCGGCCTTGATCAGGAAGAAACCAATAATCTCGAGAGCGCCCTCAATGGTGCCGCCCTGCATAGCATGGGGGCTGAGAGCGTAACCGATACCCATCAGGATACCGCAGATCGGCAAAGTTGCCACGGGCAGCATCAATGCTTTGCCGAGACGTTGTAAAAATCGCATCATAATAAATGATACCCTCCCTCAATAGATGTATGGGTCAGCATCCGCTGACCCTTATTTTAGGTGGCCGCTGCCCACAACGGCCACCTATTTTACACCCAAAAAGAATGCAGGAGTATGCGAATTAAGATGCAGGAGAAATCCGCTTACAGGTTCTCCTTCAGGAAGGCCTCCATGCCGGCAGCAGCGGCGGCCTCGTCACCACCCTCGCAGGTGATGGTCAGGGTGTGGCCCTGCTTGGCGCCCAGCTTCATCAGGCCCATGATGCGCTTGGCATCGGCGGTCTGACCGTTGGCGGAAACCTTGATGTCACAGTCGGCGAAGGTAGCGGCAGTCTTAGCCAGCTGGCCGGCGGGACGGGCGTGGATGCCCAGGGGATCTTGAATCACATAGGTAAAGGTAGTCATTGGGGTTTTCCCTCACTTTCACAAACTTTCTTTCTCAGTTCCAACACCCGGGTGGGGGAGACGGACAGTTCGTCGTAGCCCATATCCAGGAATGTCTCGGTCAAAGACGGATCGGCACCCAGCTCGCCGCAGATGCCGCACCAGATGCCAGCCTTGTGGGCGTTCTCGGCAATCATCCGCAGCAGACGCATGATGGCGGGGTGATGGGTATCGCCAAACTCCTCCAGAGAGGGGTTCTGACGGTCCACAGCCAGGGTGTACTGGGTCAGGTCATTGGTGCCAATGCTGAAGAAGTCAACCACCTTGGCCAGCTCGTCGCTGATGACGGCGGCGGCGGGGGTCTCGATCATAATGCCGTGCTCCACTTCGCCCACAGGAATGCCCTGCTCCTCCAGCTCCTTGCGGAAGGCGTCGCACATCTCACGCACACGCTTGACTTCCCAGACAGAGGCGATCATGGGGAACATGACGCTGACGGGGCCGTGAGCGCTGGCGCGGTAGATGGCGCGCATCTGGGTACGGAACACCTCGGGACGGCGGATGCAGATACGGATGCCGCGCAGACCCAGAGCGGGGTTCTCCTCGGCGTCCAGGTTGAAGTAGTCAGCCTGTTTATCCGCACCAATATCCAGAGTACGGATGACGCAGGGACGGCCCTGCAGGCCCTCAACCACCTTGCGGTAGGCCTGGTACAGATCATCCTCAGTGGGATAGTCCTCGCGGCCCAGATAGAGGAACTCACTGCGCAGCAGGCCCACGCCCTCGGCGTCGCCCTTGATGACGTGCTCCACGTCGGAGGGGTTACCGATGTTGGCGTACAGCTTGATCTTCTGACCATTACGGGTCACGGAGGGCTTACCACGGTAGGCCTCCAGCTCCTGCTGGTGGCGAATCACGGTCTCGCGCTTCTCGGTCATGGCCTTGAGCGTCTCATCGTCGGGCTGGATGTAATAGTTGCCCTCGATGCAGTCCACCACCATCATCTGACCGCTCAGGGAGTCATCCATGGCGATGTCAGCCTTCACCAGGGAGGGGATACCCATGATGCGGGCCAAAATAGCGGTATGGCTGTTGGCGGAACCGTGCTGAGTGACAAAAGCCAGGATCTTGTCCTTGGGCAGCTGAACGGTCTCAGAGGGAGTCAGGTCCTCGGCAATCAGAATGCCGGGCCGATCCATCTCAAAACCAGAGCTGCCGCCGCACAGGATGTTGACCACACGGGTGGACACGTCGCGCACGTCCGTAGCACGGGCCTGCATGTAGGAGTCGTCCATGGAAGCAAAGTCCATGGCAAACTCTTCACCAGTCTGCTTGACAGCCTGAGCGGCGCCCAGGCCGTTCTGGATCTTGGCCTGAATGCTCTCCAGATAGTCCAGATCGTCCAGCATCATCATCTGGACATCCAGAATCATGGCCTGCTCCTCGCCCAGCTCCTTGGTGGCCTGATCCACCAGGTGCTGCAGCTGAGAAAGAGCAACCTCCTTGGCTTTGTCAAACTTCTGCTGCTCCACGGCGGGGTCGCCGCAGGAGACGGGCAGGGTGGCCTGCCCCTTGCGATAGAGATAAGCTGGGCCAATGGCCACGCCGGAGCAAACCGGCAATCCCGAACCTCGTATCATAATGTGCCTCCTAAATTTATCTGATTTCTTTTTTTACTTTTTCAGAGTGAGCAGCACATCGCCAGCCTTCACGGGGCCAGTGTGTCCTTCCACAGTGGAAAAGTTATCGGAATTGCAGATCACCATGGGGGTGATGGTGTCGTAACCGTCCGCCTTGATGGCCTCACGGTCAAAGGTGATAAGCAGCTGACCCTTCTTCACCTTGTCGCCGTTGGCGGCGTGAACGGTGTAGTGGGCACCCTTCAGGTTCACGGTGTCCAGTCCCACGTGGATGAGCACCTCAGCACCGTTGTCAGCCTGGAGGCTCACAGCGTGGCCGGTGTCAAACATCATCTCCACGGTGGCGTCACAGGGAGCAACCACCTGAGTGCCAGTGGGGCGGATGGCGATGCCCTTGCCCAAGATCTCCTCGCTGAACGTAGGATCGTTGACCTGGCTGACCGGAACGGCCTCTCCGTCCATCGGGGCGTAGATCACCAGATCGTCTGCATGCGAAGACTTGCCCAGCAATTTGTCAAATAGTCCCATGTTCCTTCACTCCTTCTTTTCCTTTATTGATGCGGTGTAAGTGAACAGCCAGATAGGCTTTCTGTTCCTTGGATAATTCTTTCCCGCAGGCTGTTTCCAGCTCCTTGGTGAGGATTTCCGCCAGATGATAGTCCTGCGGGAATGCCTGCATAATCAGGTCAGAGAACTGCTCGTCTGCCGGGAGAGTATCCCGGGGGGAATAGAGGTCCAATGCCAAGAACTTCAGATGAATGACCAACTCATCATAATAGATGGTGGTTCGATCCAAATGGAACTTGTCATTGGACTCCAGCGTGTGCAGCATCTGGCCCAGCGCCTGGGTAACCTTTAAGGTAATACCCAGAGACATCTCATGCTCAGCGTTGACCAGGTGTAGGGCGATGGAGGCCGCCTCATCCTGGGGAAGCGTCACATTGAAACGACGCTGAATCTCCGTCAAAGCGTGACAGCCGATGTTGTACTCCTGGGGATAAAACAGACGGACTTCCGTATGCAGGGCATTGGTAAACCCCATACCGGATTCCGCCCGGCGGATGGCAAAGCAGATGTGGTCGCACAGCGTCAGATAAATTCCCTCGTTGAGGGGATGATCCAGCACCTGAGTGGCGTATTGAATCAGCTCTGTACAAAACTCTACCTGAGGCTGGGGACAGCGGGCCAGCAGGTCCTTCAACTGTTCCAGATTGGCGGGATTGGAGATGCTGAACACCTTTTCCACGCGCTCCTGATCAATCACCGCGCCCTGCTTGACACCAAACCCAAGTCCGCGTCCCATGACGATGTGTTCCTGTTTGTTCTCGTCTAAGCAGCTAACAATGTTATTATTGATCGTTTTAAGCACATGGAATACCACCGTAATTCCTCCTCTGAACGGAAATCGAAAGGACGAAAAAAGAGAAAAACCAGGCCTCACCCGTAACAGAGAATTGGGCACCGCCCAGACACATCAGCTCTGTAATTTCGTCAAGGTGAGTCCCGGTTTTGCCCGCCTATGCGGTAACAATCCAAGCTACTGGATAAATATTATAAAATAAGCTTGGATTTGTCAATAGTATTTTAGACAAAAGAGATAAGACCGGACTCATTCACAAAATTTCACTGAAATTTTTGTTGATATTTACCTTTGCATTTTGAGTCATTTTTGGGTTAGTGCTGCATAAGCGCTGCGTACTAAGCCCTCATCTGTGTAAAATCGCTCATATTCACTGGCAAAGGGCAATCCCATAGGAACTCCCTCCCGGCGGAACCGCATACCGCCCTCCACCGTGCGTTTTCCCGACATATGGAACGCGGAAATTCCTGTGCGCTCCCGGATAACAGGAATGTTCTCCGGGCTCACGCCGCTGCCTGCCAACAGGGTAATCCGCCCGTCCGCCTGCTGTTGCAGCTGGGCCAAAGTCTCCACTCCCTCCAGAGCTGTGGCCGCCTGACCGGAGGTAAGGATGGTGTCAAAGCCCAGAGTGATCGCCGCCTCCAGGCCCTGCTGGGCATCGGCGCACACATCGAATGCCCGGTGCAGCGTTTTCCCCAGAGGTCCGGCGGCCTCAACCAGGGAAGAGAGGAAGGGGACATCCAAGGTCCCATCCGGACACAGCGCACCAATCACCACGCCGTCTACACCAAGAGAGCGGCACAACTCCACCTCTTTGTACAGGATCTCCTGTTCGGAGGGGGTGTACAGGAAATCGCCGAAGCGAGGGCGAAGCAACACACGCACTGGCACATCCAACTTCTGTACTGCCTCAATGAGATAGGGGCTGGGACTGGTCCCGCCAATGATCAAATTGCCGCACAGCTCCAGTCGGGTGGCGCCACCCGCCGCTGCAGCACGGGCCGATTCCACGCTGTCGACACAGATTTCCAAAGTCATCATGACCGCCTCCTGTCATCGGTAGAATGCTTTTATATATCATAAACAAAAATTGCGCGGAGCACAAGTGGTATTCTTTTCAAGTGGGCGCAAAATAACACCCTCAGCTTTCTGTTGCCGGAAAGCTGAGGGTGCTGGTTCTCATTTCAGGCCGAGGGGAGTAATTGCGCAGTAGTCTTCGATGGTGCCGTGCTTCTTGAAGCACTCCAGGATTTCCTTGCCCACGGGGTGGAGCTCTTCCACGTCAAAGGCTTCCAGCTCTTTGGCGAAGAAGTCGTAGAGAATCTGGGCACCCTTCTGGTAGCCCTCCATTCCCATCTGCTCCTGGGTCTCAGGGTGCAGGAAGGTGGTGCGGATCTCCTGGCCGTCCACCTTCATCTCCTTCATGCAGTAGCCCAGCAGGGAGCAGGGGGCGGGGGTGAGACGGTCCATTTTCATATTCACGCCGCCGCGGCGGGCCAGATACTCTCTGGCAATCCACTCCGCAGCAAAGCCGATGCGATACACACCGATGTGCTGGTTGGGAATCAAAACATACTTGGTGTTGGGGGAGTTCAGAATCTGCTCCAGCAGCAGGTTAGCCTGCACCACCTTACGGCCAGTGGCAAAGGGCCAATAGGAGCCTACGCCTTCACTGGCCAGGGGAGAGTTTCCGCTGATGCTGGGATTCTTAAAGCCACGGGGGGCCACCAGACGCCACAGCCAAGCCAGAGCGGGGGGGATGATGTGCATCAGACCCATGATGCCGTAGTCCGGGTGGGCGGCGCTGGAGGGAGGCATACGCACGCCGAAGCTGCGCACATCCACCTCCACAGGGGACATCTCAATGTTGTCCACCATGGTGCGGGGAATAATCACACGGGGGTTGGGGCAGGGCTTGCCGTTGGAGTCCATGGTGTGGTCCCAAACCAAGCAGGTAGCACCGGGAACACCGTCGATGTTGAAGAACATCAGAGGCTTCTCGCTTTCAATGGTGATGCGCTCGTACATGGGATCGCTGCCATACTCGGTGATGCCGTCCACACGGAGGAACCAGCCGTCCTCACCGTCGTACAGAGCCAGCTTGCCGCTCTCTGTCTGGAAGGAGGGGTGGCAGATGGCCATATCATCGGTGACGGGGTGAATGGTACAGGTATCGCTCATGTGCAGGTAATCCCGCTCGCCGTTCTCCAGGTTGGTACCCAGCAGCACACGGCCATCGGACACACGGTGCACATCCTGAAGCAGCTCGCTCTTGCCGCCGCCAGAAGCGCCCTCGTGCATCATCACCATCTCATTCTCATAAGGGGTGACAATGCGGGCAGCGGAGGCGTGGGCAGTCACCCAGCCCTCCTGTTCGCCGATATCCAGCAGCACGCTGTAAATCCCCTTCTTGGCGGAGGGGCCGGGATAGAGGTTATAAGAGAACACCTCATGGCGATCCTCCAGACGATTGTGCACGCACACCTGTCTGCCGTTGAAGTGGGTGTGGCGGAAGGGGGGAGCGACATAGACAATGGCGCGGGGCTTAAAGTTGTGAATGTCCTTGCCACTGACAAAGGACTGGAGCTGAGACAGAGCAAAGGCAAAGAAAGCCGCATTGCGGGGACACACCAGCAGAGCCTCATAGCCATACTCCTTGCCGCCCGCCATAAAGGGCACCAGGATCAGCTCCTGACGGGCCAGCCACTTATAGGTCTCGATCTTCAACTTCTCGAAGTCGTAGCCGTACACATCCTTAAAGCGGGGCTTATCCGTGGGGAGATCATCGCCAATGCGCATACAGTCCGGATCACGACGGCGCATATAGTCCTCGGTGAAGTTGACGGCAGCACCGTTCTTGCAGCGGGAGACCACTGCCTCCTTCACCAGCTCACCATTGACCCGGTAGCAGACATCCACCTGATTGGTATTGGTTCCGTTATTGCCAAAAATCAGGCCGTACAGCATCTCCTCCGTCTTGGGAATGATGATACTGGGGCTGTTGTCCAGTATCTTTTCCAGGTCGGGAGGGAGCACAAACTCTTCCAACAACACGTTCATGTACCGCAACCTCTTTTCCGTGACATAGTTTGAAATTTAACATACTACACCTAGAGTATCAAACTTGACGGCGACTTGTCAACCACTCTTTTCTTGCAAGATCATTTTTCCTGTCTTGCATTTTCCGGTTTTTTCTAATTCATTTCAACCGTTCTTATTTGATTTGTACCGCATTTATCTAGAAACTCCTTCCATACCACGACAATTTTTCCTGTTTTCTCGTTTCAGATATCCTTTTTCGCAAATGGTCGAATTTTTGTGAGGAAATTAATATTTCATACTTTGTTAACATTTTCCCTCCGCTTCCCAAGACATCTTGCATTTTGCCTCATTTTCCTGTATACTCACAAAAGATACAGCTATTTAGCGAAAAAAAGCAAACGAGTGAGGTACCCCATGAAAATTGCAGAATTGTTTGGCCAAGGCCGCCCTGTATTCTCCTGTGAGATCTTCCCGCCCAAGCGGGATTCCCCCATTGACAGCATCTATCGCACGTTAGATGGATTGAAGGATATTCGCCCTGATTTCATCAGTGTGACCTACGGCGCAGGGGGTGGCGGTAACGTCAACCACTCCACCCAAGAGATTGCCTGCATGATTGAAAATGAGTACCACATTACTGCTATGGCGCATTTGACCTGTGTGGGCTGCACCAAGGAGAGTGCTCTAGAGGTGATGAACACCCTTAAGGCCGGAGGCGTGGAGAATATTCTGGCGCTGCGAGGAGACCACAACCCCAACGCAGTCTCTCACACGGACTTTCTCCACGCTGATGACCTGGTGTCCTGGATTCGGCAGCACGGGGATTTTGGTATTTCCGGGGCATGCTATCCAGAGGGACACCCGGAGAGCCCCGACGTGGTCTCTGACATCCGCTATCTCAAGCAAAAGGTGGATGCCGGTGTGACCCACTTGGTCAGCCAATTGTTTTTTGACAACGACGATTTCCTCCGCTTCTGGGAGCGGTGCCGTCTGGCTGGGATTGAAGTGCCCATTGAGGCGGGTATCATGCCGGTGCTGAGCAAGGCCTCCATTCAGCGTATGGTGTCCATGTGCGGTGCCTCTCTGCCTCGGAAGCTGACCCGTATTCTGGCCCGCTACGGTGATCACCCCCAGGCCATGCGGGAGGCAGGTATCGCCTATGCCATTGACCAGATCTCTGACCTGATCGCCGCCGGTGTGGACGGGATTCACCTGTACACCATGAACAATCCTCAGGTGGCCCGTCAGATCAGTGACAGCATCACCGCCATCCGCAGCGTATGATGGAAGTACAGCTTTCGTCCCTGGACATCTCTGAGGTTCTGCGGTATATGGGCTGTCCCGCCCACCAGGCGGACCAAGCGCTGGTGGAGACGGTAACGACCTGCGCCCAGGCACTTGTAAAAACGGCTCGTCCCCGGTGGACCTATCGCACCTTCTCCATCTCTCTGGAGGAGGAGGGGGTGCGCCTGTCCACCGGGCTTCTTCTACCTGGGCAGGACCTCCGCACTCACCTCAGCGGCTGCCATCAGGTGGCAGTGTTCTGCGCCACCCTGTCCCCGCAGACAGACAGTCTCATCCGGCAGGCGGAGAGCCGGGACATGCTCCAGGCCCTAGCTTTGGATTGCTGCGCCACTGCTGCGGTGGAACAGGTCTGCGATGAAATCGAGACGTTCCTTCACGGAGAGTATCCAGGGTGCTATTTCCCCTTCCGGTATAGCCCCGGGTATGGGGATTTGCCCTTGTCCCTCCAGGGCCCGCTACTGGCCCTGCTGGACGCCCCCCGAAAAATCGGACTGTGCGCCAGCGCCACCCACATTTTAACCCCCCGAAAATCGGTCACTGCTCTCATCGGTGTGTCTCACACACCTGTGACAGACGCCAAGCGAAGCTGTCTGAGCTGTCCTGCCGGGGAACATTGTCAATATCGAAAGGCAGGCGGTCACTGTGGATCTAAATAAGTTACTCACCTCCGGTCACCCCATCTTGCTGGACGGCGCCATGGGCACCATGCTCCAGGCCAAAGGGCTGCCCACAGGCGCAACCCCTGAGTTGGTTGCCCTGGAACACCCCCAGTGGCTGCTGGACATACACACAGCCTATCTGGACGCAGGCAGTCAGATTGTCTATGCCAACACCTTTGGGGCCAACCGAGAAAAGTTGGCCCATTGCGGGGTCACTGTGGAAGAAGTCGTACAAGCCGCCGTCTCTCTGGCCAAGCAAGCCGCCCAGGGCAGGGGACTGGTGGCGTTGGATATCGGCCCCATTGGCCAGTTGCTCCAGCCCACTGGCACTCTGGAATTTGAAGAGGCAGTGGATATATTTGCCCAGGTGGTACGGGCCGGTGTGGCCGCTGGGGCTGACCTGGCCGTCATTGAGACCATGACCGACCTACAGGAGGCCCGAGCCGCTCTGCTGGCCGTGAAAGAGAATAGTTCCTTGCCCGTCATGGTGACCATGACCTATGAGTCCACCGGGCGCACCTTCCTGGGTTGCAGCCCCGCCTGCGCCGCTCTGACCCTGGAGGGAATGGGGGCCGATGCCATCGGCATCAACTGTTCCCTGGGCCCCCGGGAGATGCCTCCCCTGGTGGAGGAACTGATTGCATGGACCAATCTCCCTATCGTGCTCAAGCCCAATGCAGGCCTACCCCACCCGGATGGCTCTGGCTACGACATCACCCCGGAGGAGTTTGCCCAGAGTCTGGCCTCCCTGGCCCAGATGGGGGTACAGGTATTCGGCGGCTGCTGCGGCACCACACCGGAGTATATCCGGCTGCTACGGGAGGCGCTCAGCCAAACCCAGGTGCGCCAGGTGCCCCGCCACGTGCCTCCAGCGGTGTGCAGCGCCACTAAAGTGGTGCCCATTGACCGAGTGCGCGTCATCGGTGAGCGCATCAATCCCACGGGCAAAAGGCTCATGAAAGAAGCGCTCCGCCGGGGCGATGTGGACTATATGCTGGGGCAGGCCCTGGCTCAGGTAGACGCAGGGGCGGATCTTCTGGATGTCAACGTGGGTTTGCCCGATATTGATGAGGCTGAGATGATGGTGGCAGCGGTGAAGGCCATTCAAGGGGTGACAGATGCCCCCTTGCAGCTGGACTCCACCGACCCGGTCGTGCTGGAGCGGGCCCTGCGGGTGTACTGCGGCAAGGCCATCGTCAACTCGGTGAACGGGGAAGACGCCACCAGCGACAAAATTCTCCCCCTGGTGAAACAATACGGCGCCGCTGTGGTGGGCCTCACCCTGGACGAAGAGGGAATTCCCCAGACCGCCCAGAAGCGGGTAGACATCGCCCGCCACATTCTGGCCCGAGCCATGTCCTACGGCATTCCCAAACAGGATGTGTATATTGACTGTCTCACCCTCACGGTGTCCGCCGAGCCCAACGGGGCCGTGCAGACGCTCCAGGCCCTCCGGCAGGTGAAGGAGGAACTGGGCCTGAAAACGGTGCTGGGGGTGTCCAACATCTCTTTCGGCCTCCCCGCCCGAGGACTGGTCAACCAGAACTTTCTCACCATGGCCATGGCAGCAGGGCTGGACCTGCCCATTCTCAACCCCAACGTGGACGCCATGATGGCAGCCGTGCGCTGTTACCATCTGCTGACCACAGTGGATGAGAACGCCGCCGACTTCATCGCCGCCTACGGCAACGCCACCGTATCCACCTCCATCACCACCACAGCCGGGACTTCCGCTTCTCCCACCAGTACCTCCGGCACTCGAACGCTGGAAGAAGCCGTAGTGGCTGGGCTAAAAGCAGAAGCCGCCGCTTCCACCCACAGTCTGTTGGAGCAGCGGGAGCCCATGGACATTGTCAATGAGATGCTCATTCCCGCTCTGGACAAGGTAGGGGCAGACTTCGAGCAAAACCGGGTGTTTCTGCCTCAGCTCATCCAGTCTGCCGGAGCCGCTCAAGCCGCCTTTGACGTCATCCGCCAGCACATGACCACGGGAGACCAGGAGCAAGTGGACCGGGGCACCATCGTGATCGCCACGGTGAAGGGGGATATCCACGACATCGGCAAAAACATCGTCAAGGTACTGCTGGAGAACTACGGTTACACCGTGGTGGACCTGGGCCGGGATGTAGACCCCCAGAAGGTAGTGGAGGCCGCCCAGCGCCACCAAGCCCCGCTGGTGGGACTGTCCGCCCTAATGACCACCACCGTCAAGAACATGGAAGAGACCATCGCCCAACTCCGTCAGGCCGGATTGGCCTGCAAGGTAATGGTGGGGGGAGCCGTGCTTACCCCGGAATATGCCGCTCAAATCGGCGCTGATTTCTATGCCAAAGACGCCAAAGACTCCGTGGACATTGCAAAGCGGGTGTTTTCTACCGCTATGTGATCTGGTCACAGAACGAAAGCACCCAACATAGTATGATACACGTATCAAATCGTGGGAGGAAAACAGATGCGTGTTGTGAAACGAAACGCCGTGGTGGACCAAGCCCTGTGTGTGGCCTGCGGCTGTTGTGTGAAGGTTTGTTCCTTGTCAGCAATTGAAGTATTCCATGGGCTGTATGCCAAGGTAGACCCGGCCCGCTGCGTGGGGTGCGGGAAGTGCGCCAAAGAGTGCCCGGCCTCTATCATCACCATTCAGGAGGTGGGGGCATGAAGGGAAAGCGTTGGTACGACTATCTGTGGATTGCCACAGCCCTCTACCTAGTCCTAGGCTTTTTCAACATTCTTTTTGCCTGGCTGGGCCTTCTGTGCTTTTTCATCCCTCTGATTTTGGCCGTTGCCACCGGGCAGAAGAGCTACTGCAACCGTTACTGTGGCCGGGGTCAGCTTCTGGGTCTGCTGGGAGGCCGGTTCGGACTATCCCGGCGGAGAGATATGCCCAAGTGGATGAAGAGTCGGGGATTCCGTTACGGCTTTCTGGTGTTCTTCTTTGCCATGTTCTTTCTCATGCTGTGGAATACTTATCTGGTGTTTGCAGGTGCCCAGGATCTCTCCCAGGTGGTGACCTTGCTATGGACCTTCCGGCTGCCTTGGCACTGGGCCTACCACGGCACCTTATTCTCCCCCGGTGTGGCCCAGTTTGCCTTTGGATTCTACAGCGTCATGCTCACCTCCACGCTGCTGGGCCTTGTGACTATGGTGCTCTTCAAGCCCCGCTCTTGGTGTGTCTACTGCCCCATGGGCACCATGACACAGCTGATTTGCCAAGCAAAATACCGAGACAAATGAGCAAAAAGCTGCTGCGAGGAAATCGCAGCAGCTTTTTTATCGCTCACTTAATTGTCGCAAGGCTGCTTCATTCTCGATCTTCACCACGCCCCGGGAGAGGGAGACCAGACCCTCGGACTGGAAGTACCGAAGCATTCGGGTGACCACTTCCCGAGCTGTCCCCATGTGGTTTGCAATTTTCTCGTGGGTGAGGACCAGCTGGTCCGTGCCGTCCAGCACGCTCTCCTGGAGGAGAAAGTCGGCCAGACGCTTGTCAAAGCTCTTCCACATCACCTGTTCCATCAGCCACATGACCTCAGAGAACCGAGCACTCATCACCTCATTGGTGTAGTTGGCCACGGCAGAGGACTGCTCCATGAGGGATTTGTACACGTCCGGTGGGATAATCCAGAATTCCGCATCCTTCTCCACCTCAATCTGAATGTCAAACTGGATGCTTTGCAGCATACATGAGGCGGAGAACAGGCACATATCCCGCTCAAAGAGGCGGTACAAGGTGATCTCCCGCCCCTCGTCCGAGAGAATGTACGCCCGCAGCTGTCCGCTGCACACCAACAGTAGCCCCAGGCAGTCCGCCGAACCATTGTGGAGCACGGTCCCCTTGGTAGCCTGGGCTTTGGAGGCAGAGGCAGTGAGCAGGTCCTGCTGGGCTGGGGTCAGTTGGTCCCAAATGGGGAAATATTGAGAAATACTCATGGTTTCACCTGATTATTTTCTTCCGGTCCGCTTTTTGCGGGAATTGTTGGGCTTGGCCACTGCCCATCCGGCCTTTTTCTTCTTGTGCTCTTTCGGCGCAGTGGTGCGGGAAGTGTCCCCCTTGGCCTTGGGCTTTCCGCCCTTGGATGCGTTGGGGCGCTGACTGGAGGCTCCAGGTTTCTTCCCGGACCACTGACCACCCTTGGGCCGGATGAGACAGTGTTTGTCGTAACCGATCAGATCTTCCCGTCCTGCCTTCACCAGGGCCTCGTGGACCAGCATATAGTTTTTGGGGTTGCGGTACTGGATGAGCGCCCGCTGCATGGCCTTTTCATGGGGATTAGTGGGCACATACACCGGCTTCATGGTGCGGGGGTCCAGTCCCGTGTAGTACATAGCGGTGGACAGGGTAGAGGGGGTAGGGTAGAAGTCCTGAACCTGCTCGGGCATATAGCCTAAGTCCCGCAGATACTCTGCCAGAGCCACCGCCTCTTTCAGCGTAGAGCCTGGGTGGGAGGACATGAGGTAGGGTACCACGTACTGCTTCAGACCACACTGCTCGTTGAGCCGCTTGTACTTGGCCAGGAACTTGTCGTAGACAGCCCGGGGCGGCTTACCCATCTTCTCCAGCACCGGGTCGGCGATGTGCTCGGGAGCCACCTTCAGTTGGCCGGACACATGATACTTCACCAGTTCCTTGAAGAACGTGTCATCCTGATCGGCCAACAAGTAGTCAAAGCGAATACCGGAGCGGATGAACACCTTTTTTACCCCGGGGATGGCTCGGAGTTTGCGCAGCAGAGCCAGATAGTCGCTGTGGTCCGCAATCAGGTTTTTACAGGGCTTGGGGAAGAGGCATTGCTGGGTGGGACATACGCCCTTGGTCAGCTGCTTTTTACAGGCGGGCTGACGGAAGTTGGCGGTGGGGCCGCCCACATCATGGATGTATCCCTTGAAGTCCGGCTCCCACACCATCTGCTGGGCCTCTGCCAGGATGGACTCGTGGCTCCGGGTCTGGATGATACGCCCCTGGTGGAAGGTGAGGGCACAGAAGCTACACCCACCAAAGCAGCCACGGCAGGATACCAGGCTGAACCGCACCTCCTCAATGGCAGGCACACCGCCAGCGGCCTCATAGGAGGGGTGATAGGTACGCATATAAGGCAGACCATACACCCGGTCCATCTCCGCCTGACTCAGGGGCTTCTGGGCGGGGTTCTGGATGACGAACTCTTTGGGCCCATAAGGCTCCACCAGCGTCTTTCCAGAAAAGGGGTCCGTGTTGCAATATTGGGTGTAGAAGCTCTGGGCATACTTACGCTTATCCTCACACAGCTCCTGGTAGGAGGGGAGGGTCACATAGGGCATCATCAGGTCTACCTGGGTGGCACGGTACACCGTACCGTTGACAAAGGTGATGTCCTGGGGTTTCAGGCCGCTGTCCAGAGCGTCCGCCACCTCCACCACAGACCGTTCACCCATGCCGTACATGAGCAGATCCGCCTGACTGTCCAGCAAAATGGAGCGCTTGAGCTTGTCTGACCAGTAGTCGTAGTGGGCCATGCGGCGCAAGCTGGCCTCAATTCCTCCGATCAGAATGGGGATATCCTTGTACACCCGACGGATGAGATTACAGTACACCACCGTGGCATAGTCGGGCCGCTTCCCAATCACTCCACCGGGTGTAAAGGCATCCATCTTGCGGTGCTTTTTGGACACGCTGTAGTGGTTGACCATGGAGTCCATGTTGCCGCCAGTGACCAAAAAGCCCAGACGGGGCCGACCCAGGACGGTAATGGACTGGGGGTTCTTCCAATCAGGCTGGGAGATGAATCCCACTTTATATCCTGCCGCTTCCAGCACACGGCTGATGATGGCATGGCCAAAGGAGGGATGGTCCACATAGGCATCCCCAATGACGTAGACAAAGTCACACTGTTCCCAGCCTCGCCGCTCCATATCCGCTTTGGAAATTGGCAAAAAGTCACGCATGGTGCGTCCTCCTTCATTTGTGCATCAATTGACAGCCCTCTATTGTATACGAAAAGATTCCACCTGGCAATGGGTTTTTCATTTCCAGTCTTATAGGAGGTTTTCCTCCTGTACCTTCAGCACAAACTGTCTGCCCTCCACGGTCAACAGGCCATCCCGCTGCATTTTGCTCAGCTCGTTGGACAGGGCACTACGCTCCACATTGAGATAGTCTGCCAGCTGCTGACGATTAAAGGAAATTGTGAAAGAAGGGCTCTTGTGCTCTGCTGCCTGGGCAGAGAGATAGGTCAGAAGTCGACCCCGAATGGTCTTGGCGGTAGTAAAGGCAATTTTCCGAGAGAGGGCCAAATTCTTCTGGGCAGAGATGGACAGTAGGTTCTGCACCAGTCTCTGGTGGAATCCGCACCCATTGCTGCACACCTGGAGCATGTGGGGCGTCTCCAAAAAGAGGACGGTGCACGACTTTTCCGCCACCACACTGACCATCAGCGGCTCATCCGGGATGCAGGAGTAGGTCTCTGCAAACATTTGCCCCGGCTGCACCGAGTCCAACACACTGGTATTGCCCCAGAAGTCATCTCGCTGAATGCAGACGCTGCCCTCCAACACCATACCCATGGCGGTGACACATTCTCCAGCTCCATAGATCAGCTGCCCCTTGAAAAAGGACTGCTCCCTGCCGTGGAGACACCCCAGCATGGCGGTGATATCCTGAGGGGCTATCCCACGAAAGAGGGGAGTCTGGGCCAAAAACGTCAAATTCATTGCAATTCCTCCTGGAGCTACGGATCATTAAATTCATTGTAAGGGGTATCACCTCTCCCGTCAACCATATTGCAAGGCGACACAGGAGACGGTATAATATGGCTTGTCTATTTTACCTGGAGGAGTGACCCCTTATGATTCATTTTCAGCATTTTAACTTTAACGTTTTGGACCTGGACAAGAGCCTGGCCTTCTACAAAAATGCCCTGGACCTGGAGGTCGTGCGGGAATACGTCCCGGAGGATGGTTCTTTTAAACTGGTATATCTGGGTGACGGCAAGACCCCGTTCCAGCTGGAGTTGACTTGGCTGCGAGACCGCACCGATCCCTACAACCTGGGCGAGTGCGAGTTCCACCTGGCCTTTGTCACCGACGACTACGAGGGCCTCCACGCCCGGCACCAGGAGATGGGATGCATCTGTTACGAGAACCCCGACATGGGCATCTACTTTATCACCGACCCCGACGGGTACTGGATTGAAATTGTCCCCGAAAAGTAAACATAAAAACATCATTGGGCCCGTTGCCGCATCTGGCAACGGGCCCAAGTTTCACTTTTATGATCTCTTTTGATCGAAGGCGGGGTTGGTGAGATAGACATTTTTCTGATCCATCCGCTCCTTGGCCCGGTAAATGGCCTCGCCAAAGCGCTGGAAGTGGACGATCTCCCGCTCCCGCAGAAAACGGATGACATCGTTGACGTCTGGGTCATCCGACATACGCAGGATGTTGTCATAGGTCACACGGGCTTTCTGCTCCGCGGCCAGGTCCTCGGTGAGGTCTGCGATGATATCGCCCTTCACCCCAATCCCGGCGGCATTCCAGGGGGAACCAGAGGCGGCCGTGGGGTAGACGCTGGCAGTGTGGTCGATGAAGTAGGGGGCAAAGCCGCCTTCCCGCAGCTGCTCCTGGGTGAGATTTCGGGTGAGCTGATGGACAATGGTGCCGATCATCTCCAGATGTCCCAGTTCCTCTGTCCCTACAGAAGGGTCAAAATGACACCTATCTTTTCACATTGGAACAGAACACATAGCTGTCCCCCCGGGACTCCAAGGTAACCTCCCATGCCGTACCGTCATCCTTGGTGTATTGCAACTGTACCTGACGGTCCGAGATATGGGTACCTGAGGTAATGGTACACCATTGGAAGTTGGTATCTCCGTGCACCAGATAATAGGCGTTCGGTTGCTCCAGGTAGTGGAACTGTTCCAGCCCCTGCTGTTGGGTATCCGTCAGGCCCATGCCCAGACCTTCCTCCAGCACCTGGTCCATCTCCTGCCTGGTCACCTTGATGACATCGTTGTACTCTGTCATGGGTTCCAGTTCACTCAGTTGCTCCCGCTCCGCCTGAGAGAGCTGGGCAGCCGTTCCGTCTATCCCGTTGTAAAACAGCTCAAATAGATTGATTTCACCGGGGGAGGTATACTCGCTGGTTAGAAATTGATTGTGCATGTTCCCGGTGCTTCCGTTGAAGAACTCCTGATTGAAATAGTCCAGCTCCTCCTGGCTCAGAGAATGTGTAGCCTCATTCGGTCGGCAAGACACCAGAGACCCGCACAACAACACAGCTCCACATATCAGCAACAGAAGGAACGTGGGCGGACGTCTCCGCTTCCACTCAAACAGGTTGAGAATGCGAATTCCCGTCTCACGAGCCGTCCGGGAAAACGCCGTGGTAAAAGGCGAACGAGGCGGAGTCGGTCGAACCGATTTCATAGCAATTCTCCTTTCCCATCAAACTTTCAAATGAATGCTTCCCTTGGTATGACTCCCGGTGATGGTGACATGATAGGAATCGGTTTGAGAAATCTCCAGATGGAATTGGGAGGTATCCAGATTGTCATTCTGGTAGAGCGGGGTTCCATCGCTCCCTTCAATGGCGATCCCCAAGGTCTCTTCATCCACCTGAAGCGCCACATCCAGCACATCGCCGGACTGCAAGCGCATGGTGTGGGTGAAACTTCCGTTGAGAATGGTATAGTCCAGGGCCATCTCATCGGGATTCAACAGGCTGTTTCCATTAAACCGCGCTCCACTGTTCAGCAGGTCCTCCCAGGAAAGATCACCCCAGCCACCGCCAAAGAAGTAATTGAGGTCAGGCACCTCCGAAGTCTGTGACATTTGGCTCTCCTCTGGCATCCCCGTAGTTTGCGGCTTCTCTGTCCCTTCTGGCACAGAGTCCGTTGCCAGAGGAGGTGGGTCATCCACTGTGGCAGTTTGACAGGAGACCAAAGAGCCGCTGAGCACCACTCCAGCACACACTAGGCCCAGCACCG
The DNA here is from genome assembly GCF_012027765.1 of Pseudoflavonifractor sp. SW1122. Taxonomy (NCBI): domain Bacteria; kingdom Bacillati; phylum Bacillota; class Clostridia; order Eubacteriales; family Oscillospiraceae; genus Pseudoflavonifractor; species Pseudoflavonifractor sp. SW1122. The sequence goes on from NZ_SJOS01000001.1 coordinate 58,877, forward strand.
CCAGGGGAGGCCGTTTCTTCTTCCACTGGAACAGACTGCGCAGGCGCAATCCCATCTCCTGTGCCGTTGGAGAAAAGGGCGTGGTAAAGGGAGAATGAGGTGGAACCGGATGCTTGTTTCTCTTCATAGCTTCAAACTCCTTTCACACACCGCCCCAGGCCACCAGGACCTCTTGGGGCACACGGGAGGCATCAAAGCGGAAGTGAGCTTCCACTGGAGACCGCCCCAGATAATCCTCTTCCCGGCGAAATTGACCTGCATTGTGCAGAATATAGGGCTGGCCGCTGCGGTTGCGCAGATCGGACACCACCCCGATGTGTTTGCCCCCGTTGAAGATCACAATGTCACCAGGCTGCCACTGGTCAAGATCTGTGATATCACAGGTCAACTCCAGGGCGTAGGTCTGGAAGAAGGCCCATAGATTTTTCACCCTGCGAAAATCAATGTTGGCATCCCGGTATTGGATGTCTGGATAGCGGTCCGGGTATTGGCGCACGTCCTGGTCCACCATATCCCGCAGAGAATAGCCCGCCTGCCGAAACGCCCGCCAAACCACATCGGTACACACCCCAATGTCCTCTGGCGGATAACCGCCGGCATAGTATGTGCCGTCATAGGTGGGGTGGTTCTCTGCGTCTTGCTTGGCTCCCAGCAGAAAATCCGTGTAGTCATCCACCCCGTTGTGGTTATAGTCCTGGGAGCTGTACACCACGTCAATGCCAAAGTGCTGGGAGGAGTAGGTCCGCTTGGGCAAGATGCCGTAATATTGCAGAACTAAGACCAGAACTAACACCAAAACTCCTACACTTGCCAGAATCATCACCCAGGTTTTTCTCTTATGCATCTCCCATCCCTCCCATCATGTTTGCCGATGGACTCTGGCTGCCGCCTGGAGGATGGTCTCCCCATAAGCCAGACGCTCCTCTTCTGGTAGCACGGTCAGTGCCATCTCGTCACAGGCCAGTTCAATGTCTCGGTCCACCTGACGCACCATCAGCCACATCACCGGATTGAACCAGTGCACCGAAACTGTCAGCATCACCAACGCTTTCAGCCAGATATCTCTGCGGCGGTAGTGAATCAGCTCATGGAGCAAAGCATAGTCCAATCCGTCCTCTGGCGATGCGTTCTGAGGTAACATCAGGGCAGGGGCCACCAGTCCCGTCAACATGGGCACCTCCAGCCCGGGGCACGCCAATAACTTAGGTACACGCTTAAGATTCAACCGCTGGGCCTGTGCCGCATATCGGCAGCACACCTCTTCCCGGGTCTCCACCGATGCCCAGCGTCTCAGATAGCGGCGCAGTCTCATGTGGGACACCCCGCTCCACACCAGGACCCCGCATATTCCCAACAGCCACACCCCGCTGACGATGTGAGACATGGTAAGCCCTGGCGCTTCTTCCTTTCCATCGGGACGCAGCAGGGAAGAGGTTCCCCCATCCGGGGCAACCGTAGGCGCAGCGGATACCGCCACCGGGCGGTCCATCTGGGGCACGGTCATCTGAACCGGGGCTTGGACCTGGGGCACTAGGGGCAACAAAACAATCAGACGCAAACACAGCAGCGCCCAAATCACACACCGCCACTTGGCCGCATATCTGGCCCGGGTAACTCGTGCCACTCCCATGAGAACCAGCGCCACCACGCCGCCCCCCAGGGACAGGGCAAACAGATCCATCAAAATCTCATCCATGGTCCCCTCCACCCAATTGGTCCAGGAGAGACCGGAGGTCCTCCACCTCCTGTTTCGTCATACCCCCCTTGGCCAGTGCGGCCACAAATTTGCGGGGAGAGCCGTCATACAGTTTGGAGAGAATGGAATGGCTGTCAAAGGTGAGGTACTCCTCCCGACTCACCAGAGGCGTGTAGCGGTTGAGCTTTCCGTCCCGTCTGGCGCTGACAAACCCCTTTTCCGTCAAACGAGTCAGGTACGTGTTCACCGTGTTGGAAGCCAGCCCCAGGGGCGCCAAGGTCTCCTCCAGCTGCGCCCGGGAGGCATCACCTCCGCAGGCCCACAGGGCCTTCATCACTTCCAGCTCGCTGTCTGGCAAATGCTTCATGGTATCACCAACTTCATATGTAGTAGTTAATTATATACTACACTTGAAGTAGATGGTTGTCAAGGGATTTTTGCCTATCTCTCTCCGTATACATGAAGCCAAGAAGGAGGAGGGGAGACACATGAAGCCCAGATTTGCAACCCTGTACGAAATCCAAGATGCCCGCCCTGTCTCACCGGAGACAGACCCGGAATTTTTTCAGCTACTCCGTACCAGTCTACTTCTGGCCCTAGGCGAACAAGGGATATTGGAGCGGGAGCAGATAGACCTGGCCTTAGAGCAGCTAGAAAAGGGCAATCAGCCATGATTTCCGTGGCCAGCTATTGCCGAGTCTCCACCGATAAGGAGGACCAGGCAAACTCCTTTGCCGCTCAGCAGCGCTACTTCTCCCAGTACATCCGCCAGCATCCCCAGTGGGAGCTGTATCGCATCTATGCCGACGAGGGTATCACAGGCACCAGCACCAAACGGCGGGTAGCCTTTCAGCGGATGATTCAGGACGCCCAGGACGGGAAATTTCGCATCATTCTCACCAAGGAAGTCAGCCGTTTTTCCCGAAATCTGTTGGACACCATCGCCTATACCAGGAAACTCAAGGCCCTGGGGATCTCGGTTCTCTTTCTCACCGACGGCATCAACACCATGGACCCGGACGCAGAGCTACGGCTGTCCATTATGGCCTCCATTGCCCAGGAGGAGAGCCGAAGGACCTCAGCCCGGGTGAAATGGGGACAGACCCGGCAGATGGAGCGGGGGGTGGTATTCGGGCGGTCCATGCTGGGGTACGATGTGAAAGATGGGGTACTCTCCATCAACCCAGAGGGAGCCCGTCTGGTGCAGCGTATTTTCCACCTGTATGGGGCGGAAAAATTGGGCACCACACAAATTGCCCGGTTGCTGGAGCGGGAGGGAGTGCGTACCTTTTCCGGGAACCCCCATTGGAGCAGCAGCCACCTGGTGAAGCTCTTAAAAAATGAAAAGTATGTGGGGGACCTGGTGCAGAAAAAGACCTATACTCCCGATTATCTCAGCCATGCAAAACGGCAAAACCACGGAGAAGAGCCGCTGGTTACTCTGAAAGACCATCACCCTCCCATCATCTCCCGGGAGCTGTGGAATACCGTACAACAGGAGTTACAGCAGCGCAGCAAGCACACCCCTCGCAGCTGTTCCGTGCATTATGCCCTGTCCGGTAAGATCAAATGCGGGGTATGCGGTGCCACCTTCGTAGCTCGGCGGCGCAAGCTCCCGGACGGAAGAGTCATTCTCCGGTGGAGCTGCGCCTCATCCGTCCGTGGAGGGTGTAAGATTGCCCGCATTCTCCGGGACGATGATGCCAGGCAGATGTTCCGTCAAGCCCTGTTTGCTCTGGAGTTGAGTCCTTCCAGCCTACTTACCTCCATGACCCATCTGCTTCATGGAGAGAACCCCAACAGAGAACAGATGGAGCGAGAACAAGTGCACATCTTAGACCGAAAAACCGTCCTTCTGGACGCCTACGCCTCTGGGCATATTACCAAGGAGGAACTGGCCCTTATGAAAGAGACGTACGACCGAAAACTCACCAATCTGGAACAGCAGTTGCAAGCCCCTTCGCCAGATATCATCCCAGAGGAAGCAGTGGAGCACATTCTCCAACACCCAGAGGCCAGCGATGCCCTATGTAAGCTGCTAGTGGAGAGCATCACGGTCTGCCCCCAGCGAATTGTGGAGCTAAAGCTATCTCATCTCCCCATGAGGTTCCAATTTCGAGATGGAACTCCGCTTGCCAGCGGGTAGGAAAAAGACTATACTAGTGGTATCCTCAGAAAAGGAGGGGCCACCGTGGACACTCCCATTGTGCAGCGCCTGTTTTCCCTGCAAGATCTGACCTATCAGAGGTTTCAGTGTAGGCTTATGCCCACCGTCAATCCGGACGTGGTCATCGGTGTACGCATGCCTGAACTCCGCCGACTGGCAAAGCAATTGCGGGGCACTCCTGAGGCAGAACACTTTCTCCGCCAGCTCCCACACACCTACTACGAGGAAAACAACCTCCACGGCTTGTTGCTGTGTGAGTGCAAGGAATATGAGGAGACCGTAGACGCCCTGAACCATTTCCTTCCCTATGTGGACAACTGGGCCACCTGTGATTTGCTCAGCCCGAAAGCATTTGCAAAGCACCCGGAGGCCTTGTCTCGCCAGGCGTGGACCTGGATGCAATCGAACCATACCTATACGGTGCGCTTTGGCCTAGGCGTTCTGTTGCGTTTCTACCTGGATAGCTATTTTTCGCCAGAGTATCTGGATTGGGCCGCAGAGGTAAGAGCAGAGGACTACTATGTCCAGATGATGGTGGCATGGTACTTTGCAGAGGGCCTGGTGAAGCAATGGGATGCCGCCTTACCCTATCTTACCCAACACCGACTCTCCCCCTGGATTCACAACAAGACCATTCAGAAGGCCACGGAGAGTTTTCGCATTGACCCGGAACAGAAGGCATTTTTGCGCTCTCTGCGGGTCAAATAAACCTGTATATCAAATACCGAGAGGAGTTTTTATCATGAGAATTGCAGTTACCTATGAGAACGGACAGATTTACCAGCATTTTGGACACACCAAGCAATTTAAAGTATATGACATCGTAGATGGAGCCGTGGCAAGCACCCAGATCGTGGACACCAACGGCAGCGGGCATGGGGCCCTGGCTGGATTCCTCGGCAACCTGCATGTGGATGCCGTCATCTGCGGCGGCATCGGCGGAGGCGCTCAGAACGCCTTGGCCAATGCCAACATTCGGCTCTACGGCGGCGTCTCCGGCGGGGCCGATCAGGCGGTAGAGGCACTGTTGGCCCAGACCTTGAACTACACCCCCGATGTAACGTGCAGCCACCACGGGGAGCACCATCACCATGACCACACCTGTGGCGACCATGGCTGTGGCGGTCATGACCACGGGGAACACTGCTCCCATGAATAAGCGGAACGCAGCGGAGATTTTCGCTGTATACACCTTTCCCTGTGGTTCTTTTCGCATCGAGCAAGCGGGGGACTGTATTGTCTCTATCTCCGCTGTGCAAGGTCCGGTTCTGGACTATGGGACCCCCACACCGCTGACCCAGCAGCTGGCCAGCCAGATGGAGGAATACTTTCAGGGCAAACGTAAGGACTTTGATATCCCATATTCCCTTCATGGCACCCCGTTTCAGGAGCGGGTCTGGCAGGCACTATGCCGGATTCCATACGGCCAGACCCTCAGTTACCGGGACATCGCCGAAGAAATTGGACAGCCAAAAGCTTGCCGGGCTGTGGGCATGGCCAACCACCGAAACCCCATGATGCTGGTGGTGCCTTGCCACCGGGTCATTGGAGCAGACGGCTCTTTGGGCGGTTACGCCGGAGGGCTAGAACTAAAGCGATTTCTTCTATCCCTGGAACAACACCATACTTTATGATTGAACAGCAGCGGTAAGTCCTGGCTTATCGCTGCTGTTATTCACAGTTTGTTTCTGGACAACGGTGGCCAAATGAGATACACTGTGGCTACTTAAATAGAAAGGGGGAAGATTCCCCAGTGAAACTCTTGCTGCGTATCACCAAGATTTTTACCTGCATTGTGCTGGCGTGCACGGTGCTGGGCATTGTGTCTGTATTTGCCATCAACGCACGTGTCACCCATGTGGGAGGGGAGCGAATCCTCACCGCTGAACAGGCCGCAGACCTGACCGATGTGGACTGCATTCTGGTACTTGGTTGCGGCGTCAAGGCCGATGGCACCCCCAGTCTCATGCTGGCGGATCGTCTGGAGCGGGGCGTGGAACTCTATGAGCTAAATGTGGCGCCGAAGCTTCTGATGAGCGGCGATCACGGACGGGAAGGCTATGACGAAGTGAACGCCATGAAGCAGTATGCCATGGACGCCGGCGTTCCGTCCTCCGACGTCTTTATGGACCACGCCGGATTTTCCACCTATGAGAGCATGTACCGGGCAAAGGAGATTTTCCAAGCCCAGAAGGTGGTCATTGTCTCCCAGGAATACCACCTGTATCGGGCCATCTACATTGCCCAGGCGCTGGGGCTGGATGCCTACGGAGTCGCCGCCGACGGGGAGGACTACGCAGGGCAGTGGCAGAGAGATGCCCGGGAAGTCCTGGCTCGGGTCAAAGATTTCTTCACCTCCATCTGGAAGCCTGAGCCTACTTATCTAGGCGAAGCCATCCCCGTCAGTGGAGACGGAGATGTGACCAACGACGGTTAACCTCTGGGGCGGCGGGGCAGTTTTGAGCCCCGCCGCCTGGACGAAAAATTTTTTCAAAAAAAACGCAAATTCCCTCTTGCATTTTTCTTTCTCGTATGCTAGTATATCTAAGGTCAATCGACAGAGCAAAATTGAACATCCGGGTGTGGCGAAGTTTGGTATCGCGCTTGACTGGGGGTCAAGAGGCCGCAGGTTCAAGTCCTGTCACTCGGACCAATAAAAAAGACACCATCGACAAAGGTCGGTGGTGTCTTTTTTATTGCCTCGGCTGGCTGTGTGAACCTGCACCTTGCATGGTATCATTTTGACCCTTCTGTACCGATATCGGTGAGTAGCCCTTTCAGCTCTGGCCATGGCATGGAATACCGCTGGCTGAGATAGCGCAGGGAGGCCCCAAGTTCGCCGTCTGGGCCGCCGTATTGACTGATAATCAGGGCAGCCAGCTTGGGATTGGTATTCTTAATACGCACGGGGTACTGTAGCTTTTTCTCATAGACAAACATCAGCGCATTCCTCCTTCCTGGCGGTATTCCCAGGGCCAGGGGTCATTGAGCCAGGTGTACTGGTCCTGATTGGCTGCCGCCTGCTGGGTGAGCGGCCCATACATGGCCTCGTAACGGCGTCGGCCCTCCTTGGCCAGCTTGGCATACTCCCGGAAAAGGTCGAACGCCTCTTTGTCCTGGGGATGGGTGTCCAGATACAGGCCCAGCTCGGTGAGGACAAAACTCAAGGCCTGGAGCTCCAAGGCCCCAGTCTGGGCCGGAGTGGCCGCCACTGCGTTGATCTGGAAGGGCAGATTCAGGCCGGGAAACAGGGTGCCGTTGGCCAGAGCGTCCTGCTGGGAATAGGTCTGGCTCCCGTTCTGCTGAAACGGAACATAGGGGACCGCCAAGGGCGCGCAGGATGGGAGTGTCCCCATCCCGTCACCGCAGGGGCGGTTGGTGGGTTCGTTCATATTCAAAAGAATAGCCTCCTCAAACATTTTAGCATCACATGCCACATCATCCTATGCCATCCTCACCCAGGTTGACAGCCACCCGCAAAAACTGCATATTGAAATGCTGTGAAAACTGTGGTACAATGCCATTAAATAAGCTGAATGGAGGGATATCCATGACTCACGTCAAGACTCTCAACGGTGCTACTCTGAAGCAGAGCGCTGCTCACGGTGGCTGCGGCGAGTGCCAGACCTCTTGCCAGTCCGCTTGCAAGACTTCCTGCACTGTCGCCAATCAGAAGTGTGAGAACAATCACTAATCATTGATTAGACACCGGAAAGGGTGGGCCTTGTCCCACCCTTTTTCTGTGTGTTTGAAGGAGAACTAGTTATTATGGTACATACTTTTCACTGTTTGGATGCGAATATCGCGGTGGATGTGAACAGCGGTGCCGTTCATGTGCTGGACCAGACCGCTTACGACCTGCTGTCCCTGCTGGACGGCCCCATGGCAGAGCACTGCCCGGACGAGGTGGCCGCCAAGTTGCCCCAGTACGACCGCGGGTCTCTCAACTGCGCCTGGGACGATCTCTACCAGCTGCAGCAGCAGGGGCTTCTCTTCACGGACGATACCTACATCGACCCTGAGGCCGCTGTGCTCATGCAGAAGGATGCCCCCGTCAAGGCCCTGTGCCTCCACGTCTCTCACGACTGCAACCTGCGCTGCAAGTACTGCTTTGCCTCCACCGGCGACTTCGGTACCGGCCACCGCATGACCATGAATGTGGAGACCGCCAAGAAGGCCATTGACTTCGTCATCGCCCGCTCCGGCAAGCGCCACAACATCGAAGTGGACTTCTTCGGCGGCGAGCCCCTCATGGCCATGGACACCGTCAAGGCCACTGTGGACTACGCCCGTTCCCTGGAGAAGGAGCACAACAAGAACTTCCGGTTCACCATCACCACCAATGGCATTCTGCTAGACGATGAGACCATCGACTACATCAACGAGAACATGTCCAACGCCGTGCTCTCTCTGGATGGCCGCCCTGAGGTCAACGACAACATGCGCCCCACCGTCAACGGCAAGGGCAGCTACGATATGATTCTCCCCAAGTTCCAGAAGCTGGTGGCTGGACGTGGTGACAAGGACTACTACTTGCGTGGTACCTTCACCCGTCACAACCGGGACTTCGCCCAGGATGTCATCCACATCGCTGACCAGGGCTTCCGCAACGTGTCTGTGGAGCCTGTGGTGGGAGATTCCAAGTATGACTACACCTTCAAGGAGGAGGACCTGCCCGGCATTCTGGAGGAGTACGAGAACCTGGCCCGGGAACTGCTGGACCGGGACGACATCAACTTCTTCCACTTCAACGTGGACCTCACCCAGGGCCCCTGTGTCATCAAGCGGATGCGCGGTTGTGGCGCTGGCTGTGAGTATGTGGCCATCACTCCCGACGGCGACATCTATCCCTGCCACCAGTTTGTGGGCAAGGAAGAGTACAAGCTGGGCAACGTGTATGACAACACCTTTGACATGGACATTTCCCGGAAGTTTGCCGGGCTGAACATCTACACCCGCCCCGACTGTAAGGACTGCTGGGCCCGCTTCTATTGCAGCGGCGGCTGCTCCGCCTCCAATCTGGAGGTCAACGGAGACATGATGATTCCCAATCGGTTTGGCTGCGACATGCAGCGCAAGCGTCTGGAGTGCGCCATCGCCATGAAGGCCCACCGTGCCGGTATGGTCTAAATTCCTTTCCAGGCTATCTCAATCGCCGCCTCTTTCACAGGGGCGGCGATTCTCTTTTGCATAGTTTCCCCGGGGATGCATAGGTTAGCAAGAGGTGATGAAACGATGACGCATCCCAAGCGGCTATATTCGCCACGAACATCCCGGGGACAGGGGAAGCGGCGGGAGAGAGGCCCGCTCTTCTTTCTATGCATATTCTGCCTGGTGGGCGTACTGCTAGGCAGCATTTTTGCTGCGCTTGGAGGCCGTCATCCCCAGTTCTCCGACCAATTGACCAGCTATTTTCAGTCGGTGGCCCAGGGAACAGTTCCTCCCGTCTCCTTTTGGTCCACCGTCTGGGACATTCTCTGCTGGCCCTTGCTATTGGTGCTGCTGAGCTTTGGTCCTCCCGGCGTGGTAGGGGTACCATGCGTACTCCTCATCCGGTGCTTTCTCCTCAGCTATGCCTGCTCCAGCTTTGTCGCCATGTTCGGCCTCTCTGGTCTGGGATGGGGGGCTCTATTCTTTGGAATCTCCGCCATTTTGGTGCTACCTCTCACCCTGTATGTGGCAAAGTGGTCGTTTACCAACGCCCTGCGAAAATGTATCCCCCAGGAGTCCTCGGCCAAACTCCTGCCTCCATGGTCTGCGCTGGTCTGCTGTGGGGCTCTGTTTGGTCTTTCCTACTTCCTGCAAGGGCATTTGCTCCCATTCCTTCTCCCAGGTTTGTGTCAAAAGTTGCTCTCTCTGCTCCCCTTGGGCTGAAAAGTCCGGGGTACCCAGCACTCCCTTTCCCTTGCGGCTGGTGGCAAATTATGATACAATAGTTCGAGTAAATTTCCAGGGCAGGGGAGGGAGAACCGAGTGCGGATATTGGGGATTGACCCAGGCTATGCCATTGTGGGATTTGGCCTCATCGACTCCCAGCCTGGCAGACAACAGCTGGTGGCCTGCGGGGCCATCAACACCCCGGCAGGGGTGCGTCTGCCCGCCCGACTGTGGCAGATTGCCACAGACCTGGAGGAGCTGATTGGGCAGTTTCACCCGGAGGTTTTGGCGATTGAGGAGCTGTTCTTCAACCAAAACGTCACCACTGGCATCGGCGTGGCCCAGGCCAGAGGGGTGATTTTAATGACTGCAGAGAAATGTGGTCTGCCTGTGGTGGAGTATAACCCCTCCCAGGTCAAGCAGGCCGTGGTGGGATACGGCAAGGCGGAAAAACGGCAGGTGATGGAGATGACCCGAAAGTTACTTCACCTGGCCAGTGTGCCCAAGCCGGATGACGCCGCCGATGCGGTGGCCATCGCCCTGTGCCATGCCCGCAGCTGCACCTCGCTGCTGTCCCGATCTATGAACCATACCTAAGGAGCAAGCTATGTTTTACTATCTCAACGGAACGGTGGCCCATATTGGCCCCTATCTGGCCGTCATTGACTGCGGCGGCGTGGGCTATGCCTGCCGCACCACCAACCATACTCTGGCTGGTCTGACCCGCGGGGCACAGGCCAAGCTCTACACCTACCTCCACGTCCGGGAGGATATTTTTGAGCTCTACGGATTTTCCACGGAGAGCGAATTGTCCAGCTTCCAGATGCTCATTGGGGTGTCCGGTGTGGGCCCTAAGGCCGCTCTGGCCATTCTCTCCTCCAATACGCCGGAGGGACTGGCTCTGGCCATCGTCTCGGAAAACGAGAAAGCCCTGACCTGCGCCCCTGGCATCGGAAAGAAGATCGCCCAGCGCATCATCCTGGAGCTCAAGGACAAGCTGTCCAAAGGACAGCTCACCACCAGCAGCGGGGAAGCCTTTGCCGGCGGCGTGACCATCATTCCCGAAAACAAGACCAGCGAGGCCTCGGCAGCTCTGGCCGTCCTGGGATACAGCCAGCCCGAGATTGCCGCTGCGTTGAAGGGCCTGGATGTGGACCAGCTGACCTTGGAAGAGATCATCAAGCAGGCGCTCAAGCGCATGGTCCGCTAAATGAGGTGTGACAGATATGAGCATTGATTTTTCCAACCACGAATATGAAGGGTCGGACTTCGAGCCCCTGGTCAGCACCTCTCTGACGCGAGCGGACGATGGGGAGGCCTCTCTGCGGCCTCAGACCCTGGACCAGTACATCGGCCAATCCAAGGCCAAGGCCAACCTGGAGGTGTTCATCCAGGCGGCCAAAATGCGGGGCGAGCCCCTGGACCACGTGCTGCTCCACGGCCCCCCGGGCCTGGGCAAAACCACCCTCAGCGGCATCATCGCCAACGAGATGGGGGTACAGATCCGTATCACCTCCGGCCCCGCCATTGAAAAGCCGGGGGATTTGGCGGCTCTGCTCACCAACCTCCAGGAAAATGACATTCTGTTTGTGGACGAAATCCATCGGCTGAACCGCTCGGTGGAAGAAATTCTCTACCCAGCCATGGAGGACTACGCCATTGACATCATGATTGGCAAAGGCCCTTCCGCCAACTCTATCCGCCTGGACCTGCCTAAGTTCACCCTCATCGGCGCCACCACCCGGGCAGGGCAGCTGTCCGCCCCTCTGCGGGACCGCTTTGGCGTCACCCTCCGTCTGGAGCTGTACACCCCCGAAGAGCTCAGTGAAATTGTCACCCGTTCGGCCGGCATTCTCAATGTGCCCATCGAGCCAGACGGAGCCATGGAGATTGCCCGGCGCAGCCGGGGCACACCCCGTATCGCCAACCGGATGCTGCGGCGGGTGCGAGACTTCGCCCAGGTCACTGCCGGAGGCGTCATCACCCAGGGAGTAGCCGACCGGGCTTTGCAGGCGCTGGAGATTGACGCCCTGGGCCTGGACCAGATCGACCGCCGCATGCTGTTGAGCATCATTGAAAATTACAACGGCGGGCCTGTAGGCCTGGACACCTTGGCCGCCACCATCAACGAGGAGTCCGTCACCCTGGAGGATGTGTACGAGCCCTATCTGATGCAGCTGGGCTTTCTCACCCGCACGCCCCGGGGCCGCTGCGTCACCTACAAGGCCTTTGAACACCTGGGACTGACACCACCCAACCGCGGAGAAATGGAACAACTTTCCTTTTGATTGCCAGGTTTTCCAGAACCTTTCCAGATGCTTTTTAGATTTTGCATAAAAATCATTGACAATCGCGCCAGTTTGTGATAAAAATAAACAAGGTTACAGTATGAAGGACATTGAGGAGTTGACAACAGAATATTCTGATGAGGCACTTTGTGCAAAGGCCAGAGAGGGCGATTTGACGGCTGAGGAAGAGTTGGTTCTGCGCTATCAGCGGCAGGTCCGCATCTGCGCCCGCCCCTTCTTTTTGGCAGGTGGCGACAGCGAGGATTTGATTCAGGAGGCCATGTTCGGACTGATCAAAGCCATCCGTGAATTTGACCCCAGTCGTGACGCTACCTTTCGCACCTTTGCCGACGTCTGCATTCGCAATCGCATTCGTTCCGCCGTTACCTCTGCATCCCGGGGGAAACACACACCTTTGAACGACAGCGTCCCCTTTGACTCCATTGAGGCAGAGAGCGGTTCCAGTCCGGAAGAGCTCTATATCTCCAGAGAGGAAGAGACGGAGCGGATGGAACAGCTCACCAAGTGTTTGTCTTGTCTTGAACGGCAGGTTTTGACCCTGTTCCTGCAAGGACTCTCTTATCAGGAAATCAGTTGCCACGTCGGTCGCTCTGTGAAGTCTGTGGACAACGCAGTACAACGGATTCGACGAAAGGTTGCCCCATATTATGGCGATTTCAGCGAGAGCTGACGCAAATATTACAGTCCCAGCAGAGGCATTTCCCGGTTCTGGGCATCAAAAGAGAGGGTATTTCCATGTACGAAGACAAGACTTTAGTATGCAAAGAGTGTGGCCAGGAGTTCGTGTTCACCGCCGGTGAGCAGGAGTTCTACGCTGAGCGTGGCTTCCAGAATGAGCCCCAGCGCTGCAAGGCCTGCCGCGACGCTCGCAAGGCTGCCGCCCGTGGTCCCCGTGAGTACTTCACCGCCACCTGCGCCGCTTGTGGCCGTGAGGCGAAGGTTCCCTTTGAGCCCAAGTCCGACCGCCCTGTTTACTGCAGCGAGTGCTTTGCCAAGATGCGTGAAGAGGGCTAAGCCTCTATCTTTGTTGCATCCAAACGGAGTTGTCTTCTCGGCAACTCCGTTTTTATTTGTCCAGTTCATGGTAACGTTTTTCTAAGGACGTCTTGTTCCGGTTGTCGAACTGTGATATAATGCTATCATTACGGGACATTGAAATGATAGCCGTTTTTTGTTCCTGAACGAAGTGGGGAATCCAAGGTTTTTCCCTGCTCATATCCAATAAGGGGGTTCTTTTCACCGTGAACAAATCTATTTACGAAAGTCCTCTCTCGTCTCGCTATGCCAGTGATGAGATGCAGTACATCTTCTCTCCGGACAAGAAGTTCTCCACATGGCGCAAGCTGTGGGTGGCGCTGGCTCGGGCCGAGATGGAGCTGGGCCTGCCCGTGACTCAGGAGCAAATTCAGGAGATGGAGGCCCACCTGACCGACATCGACTATGACCTGGCCGCTCAGAAGGAGAAGGAGCTGCGCCACGACGTCATGGCTCACATTCATACCTTCGGCACCCTGTGCCCCAAGGCCATGCCCATCATCCACTTGGGCGCCACCAGCTGCTATGTGGGCGACAACACCGATGTGATCATCATGCGGGAAGGCCTGGAGCTGATTCGCGACAAGCTGGTGCGGGTGCTGTCCAACCTGTCCCAGTTCGCCCTGAAATACAAGGCTCTGCCCACCCTGGGCTTTACCCACTTCCAGGCCGCTCAGCTGGTCACGGTGGGCAAGCGCGCCACTCTGTGGATGTACGAGCTGCTCATGGACCTGGAGGAGATCGAGTACCGCATCGCCAACCTGAAGCTGCTGGGCTGCAAGGGCACCACCGGAACTCAGGCCTCCTTCCTGGAGCTGTTTGAAGGGGACCACGAGAAGTGCAAGGATCTGGACCGCCGCATCGCCAAGGAGATGGGCTTCGAGGCCTCCGTCCCCGTATCCGGCCAGACCTACTCCCGGAAGGTGGACTCCGCCATCGTCTCCACCCTCTCCGGCATCGCCCAGTCCGCCAGCAAGTTTGCCACCGATGTGCGCCTCCTGTGCCACCTCAAGGAGGTGGAGGAGCCCTTCGAGAGCAAGCAGATCGGCTCTTCTGCAATGCCCTATAAGCGCAATCCCATGCGCTGCGAGCGCATCTGCGCTCTGGCCCGCTATGTAATGGCCGACGTAATGAACCCCACCTTCACCGCTGCCACCCAGTGGTTTGAGCGCACTCTGGACGACTCCGCCAACAAGCGCATCTCCGTGCCCGAGGCCTTCCTGGCTGTGGACGCCATTCTCAACATCTACGAGAACGTGTCCGCCGGCCTGGTGGTCCACGAGAAGGTAATTGAGAAGCACATCCTGGAGGAGCTGCCCTTTATGGCCAGCGAGAACATCATGATGGACGCCGTGAAGAAGGGCGGCGACCGTCAGGAGCTCCACGAGCGCATCCGCGTCCACGCCCTGGAAGCTGGCCGCAATGTGAAGGACCTGGGCCTGAACAACAACCTCATCGACCTCATTGCAGAAGATCCCCTCTTCGGCATGAGCCGGGAGGAGCTGGTGGCCCACATGGAGCCTTCCCGCTACATTGGCCGCTGCCCCCAGCAGGTGGAGGACTTCATTGCTGAGTGCATCACCCCCGTACTGGAGGCCCATTCTCAGGCTCTGACTGGAGTTCACACCGAACTCAAGGTTTAATTTCACGCATCAATTTCATATTTTGGGAGGAATGAACATGGATACAGCAGTGCATCGTATCGGCGTATTTACCAGCGGTGGAGACGCTCCCGGCATGAATGCCGCCATCCGCGCCGTTGTCAGAACGTCCCTGCACATGGGAATTGAGTGTATCGGCATTCGTCGTGGCTATCACGGCCTTATCAACGGCGATTTTGCCCGTCTGGATTTTGAAAGCGTCAGCGATATCTCCCGTCGGGGCGGTACCATTCTGTACTCCGCCCGCAGCCTGGAGTTCAAGGAGCCTGCCGGCCGCGAGAAGGCCCTGGCCACCTGTAAGCTCCTGGGCCTGGATGCCCTGGTGGGTATCGGCGGCGACGGTACCTTCCGTGGTCTGCTGACTCTGGCTGAGAGCGGCATCTCTGTCATCGGTATCCCGGGTACCATCGACAATGATATCGCCTGTTCCTCCTACACCATCGGCTATGACACCGCCTGCAACACCGCTCTGGAGAGCATCGACCGTCTCCGTGACACCATGAAGTCCCACGAGCGCTGCTCTGTGGTGGAGGTCATGGGCCACCGGGCCGGACACCTGGCCGTGGCCGTCGGCATCTCCTGCGGTGCCACCGTGGTGCTGGTCCCCGAGCAGCCCGTGGACTTCCAGCGGGACGTCATCACCCCCATCCGTCAGGCCCGTCTGGGTGGCCGCACCCACTTCATGGTCATCGTGGCCGAAGGCGTGCCCGGCGGCGGCTACGGCGTGGCACAGCAGATCAAGGAGTACACCGCTCTGGACACCCGTGTCACCGTGTTGGGCCACGTCCAGCGCGGCGGCTCTCCCACTGCCCGTGACCGTATGGTAGCCACCAACATGGGCTATCATGCTGTCCGCCTCCTGGCCGAGGGCAAGACCTGCCGTGTGGTGGCCATGAACGGGGATGACATTGTGGACTACGACATCAACGAAGCCCTGGGCATGAAGAAGGAAATTGACGAGGGCAGCCTGTGCATGCTCCGTGACCTCACCGGCGTCCACGGCTAATTCATTCAACGATTGAAAAATAGCCTCAAGCCACAGGTTTGGCTTGAGGCTATTTTTTTGCTACGGTACAAAACAAGGAAAAAGCAAGATTTCCAACTGGCCATTCTATGGTATGATAGACCAGACCACATGGAGGTGAGGCAAGTGAAAGGGGATCGAACCATTCACCCACGTGTACTGGATTATGCATATACCGGGACCAATGCACTGTACAAAGAGTTTCACATTTCCCAGAAAGGGTACAGCGACGAGCAGGTAGAAGACAGTCGCGGGCAATATGGAAAAAACATCTTGTCCGGCCGGGCATCGGACACGGTGCTCTACCGTTTGCGCCGTGCCTTTATCAACCCGTTTTCCATCATTCTGTTTGTCTTGGCGGCCATCTCTCTGGTGACCGATGTATTTCTGGCCTCCAACTTCAGCCGCAACTTCACCACCGTGACCCTCATTGTGAGTATGCTGCTCATCAGCGGGATGGTACGGTTTATCCAGGAGCTGAGGGCAAAACGTGTGGCAGATCACCTCACCAAGATGATCGCCTCCAACGTCTTAGTGCTTCGGAATGGGCAGTGGATTCGATTGCCATCCACACAATTGGTGGTGGGGGACACCGTTCGCCTGGTTGCAGGAGATCGGGTCCCGGCAGACCTCCGTCTCACAGATGCAAAGGACCTCTTTGTCTCCCAATCCGTCCTGACGGGCGAGAGCACCATTCTGGAGAAGCACGCAAAAACGCTCTCCCAGGGAACAGCCCGCTCCTATGCGGAGTACAGCAATCTGGCCTTTATGGGTTCCTCCGTCATCGGAGGCACTGGAGAGGGCGTGGTCCTGGCTGTTGGCCCAGATACCGTATACGGCGGTTTCTCCAGCTCAGAGACAAGCCGCAACAACCGATTTGACCGGGGGGCCAATTCCATCGCGCGGGTCCTGATTCATTTCATGGTCACTCTGGTCCCCGTGGTATTCATCGCCTGTGGCGCCACTAAAGGCAACTGGCTCTCTGCGTTCCTGTTTGCGCTGTCCGTGGCCGTGGGTCTGACCCCAGAACTGCTCCCCATGGTCATCAATGCCTGTCTGGCCAAAGGCAGCTCCGCCATGGGGAAAAAGCAGACAGTGGTGAAAAACATCAATGCCATGCAGGGCTTTGGCAGCATGGATGTACTCTGTGTGGATAAAACCGGAACCCTGACGGGGGACCGCATTGCCCTGGAGTATTACATGGACGTGCTGGGCAATGAAAGCCAACAGGTGCTGGACTTTGCCTATTTGAACAGCCTGTACCATACCGGGGTGCGCAATCATCTGGATGATGCCATTCTCACATGTCGGAATATGCCGGGGCATGGTGACCATTTTCAAGCATTGGAAGCGGAGTACAGAAAGCTGGACGAGTTTCCCTTCGATTATGACGACCGGAAGCTGGCCAGCATTTTGGTGAAACAGGGGGAGGAAAAGCTACTCCTGGTCAAAGGCAGCACTGACGCCGTGTGCTCTCGGTGCAGCCACGTGGAGTATCGAGGCCAGCGCAGCGTCATGGGTACAGACGGCCTTGCCAGCGTCCATGCTATTGTGGACGAAATGCTGGAGGACGGAATGAAAGTCTTGGCCATCGCCTATAAACCTTTGGGCCATGAGAGCCTGGAAACGGTAGACGAGCAAGGCCTCATTCTCCTGGGCTATCTGGCCTTCTTCGACGCCCCCAAGCACACCGCTGCCGCCGCCATCCGGGCATTACAGGACCACCACGTGGGTATTCGGGTGCTGACAGGCGATCAAAAAAGCGTGGCGGTCTCCATCTGCCGCAGGCTTGGCATTGACGCCACCGAGACCTTGACGGGAGCAGAGCTAGAGAAATTGAGCGACAACGAACTTCCCATCAAAATTGAGCGCACCACCGTCTTTGCAGAGCTATCACCCAAACAGAAAGTACAGATTGTACAGGCCCTACAGGCCAATGGGCATACCGTGGGATTCCTGGGGGACGGCATGAACGACTTACCCGCCATTGTGGAATCGGACGTGGGTATTTCGGTGGATACAGCTGCTGACGCGGTCAAGGAAGGCGCCGATGTCATCCTTCTAAAAAAAGACCTCAACGTGCTGGAGGCAGGCATTCAGGAGGGGCGGAAAGCCTTTTCCAACGTATCCAAATACATCAAGATTACGGCCTCCTCCAATTTTGGAAACATCTTTTCCATCGTGATCGCCAGCGTATTCCTGCCCTTTTTCCCCATGACCTCGGTGCAGCTGTTGCTGCTAAACCTGCTCTATGATATGTTGTGTCTGGTCCTCCCGTGGGACAACGTGGATCAGGAAGCCTGTGCCCAGCCGCTGGAATGGTCTGGGCGCACACTGGGCCGTTTCATGCGTTTTTTTGGCCCTATCAGTTCTATTTTCGATCTTGTGACCTTTGCCTTCCTGCTCTTTGTACTCTGTCCCACCGTCTGCCATGGAAGTTTTGTTTCTCTGGCAGGGAGCGAGGAGCAGCTTCGATTTATCGCCCTATTTCAAACGGGATGGTTTTTGGAGTCCATGTGGACACAGGTCTTGATTTTGCACCTACTCCGTACCAAAAAAGTGCCGCTGCTCCAGAGCAGGCCTTCCCGGCCCGTGATGTTAGTCACAACTCTGGGCATTCTGTTTTTCACCATTTTGACCTTCACCCCCATGGGGCACCTTATCGGATTGACTGCGCTGCCCATCCCTTATTTCATCTTCCTGGTGGTGGTGGTACTGCTGTACCTGTTGCTGGTCACATGGGCAAAAAGCTTCTATATCAAGAAATACCGTGAACTACTTTGAGAGAGGAGGAGTCTGGAATGAAAAAGAACATCGGTTTTATCGCTCTGGATTTCTCTCTCACCAAATGGCTGATGGAAAAGCTTCGCACCTCCGCACCAGATACTCCTGCCGCCAAGGAACTGCTGGAAGGTCTGACCGATTTGATGGATGGCCGGACAAGCTCTCTGATGGTGGAGATAGGAGAGTCCGACTCTGTTATTCCTTCCATCGAAACCATCCAATGCGGTGCGCTCTCCATCGACCTGAGACTGCGGCGGGTGAGACGGGACGACACCGAGATCTCCCTGACCCCCAAGGAGTTTGACATTCTCTATTTCCTGGCCCGCAACCGGGGCGAGGTGTTCACCAAGGAACAGATCTATCAGGCCGTATGGGAAAACGATTATCTGATGGATGACAGCAACATCATGGCATTTATCCGAAAACTCAGGAAGAAAATTGAGCCTAACCCGGATGCACCGGAGTATATCCTGACCATTTGGGGCATTGGGTATAAGTTTAACGACAAACTCTAACCGCCTATTCTGACCAAATCGCAAGGAAATCGCAAGGTTTTGACCATGGGATTCTCCTTGCGATTTTTTTATACTTACGGAGAAAGAGAGGTGAACGACATGGACTCTGACGATCATACACGAAGGCTTGGCACGGCATGGGGGACCCGGAGTCCCATGTCTACACATGTCTGTCTTTGCCTTGATTCTATGCAAGGAGGTAAGACCAATGCACCTGAAAGAAAAATCCATGGCGGTCCGTCCCACCGCCGAGAGAGACAACGCCCGTGAACAGCAAAATCGCCGCATCCAAGATGCGGCAACCACTTCCAACAAACATGTCCTGATGAACCTACAAGCCGCCCTGTGCGGACTGGACGAGGAGACGGTGATTCACCACCGCAGCCAATACGGCAACAACAAAGTGACCCATGAAAAGAAGAAATCCCTGGCCAAACGGCTGGCCGGCGCTTTCATCAATCCCTTCACCGCCATTTTGTTCTGTCTGGCCCTTGTATCCACCCTGACCGATATGATTTTCCCCTATTTCTCCCTGTTGGGCAGCACACCGGAGGATTTCGATTGCCTAACGGTGGTGATTATTCTCACCATGGTGCTGATTTCCGGTACGCTTCGGTTTGTCCAGGAGTCCAGGAGCGGCAACGCAGCGGAGAAGCTTCTGGCGATGATCACCACCACTTGTACCGTCACCCGCAGGGGACAGGAAAAGGTGGAGATTCCCATGGACGATCTTGTGGTGGGGGACATTGTGCACCTGTCCGCCGGCGATATGATTCCCGCAGACGTGCGCATTTTGGAGGCCAAAGACCTGTTTGTCAGTCAGGCCAGCCTCACCGGTGAAAGCGAGCCGGTGGAGAAGACTCCCCGTGTGTGTGACGATGCGGAGAGCATCACGGATTATACCAACATCGCTTTCATGGGCAGCAATGTGGTCTCTGGCAGCGCCACCGCTGTGGCCGTCTGCGTGGGTGACCACACCCTGTTTGGCTCTATGGCCTCCGCCGTGGCAGGCGAGGCGGTAGAAACCAGCTTCACCAAGGGTGTGAACGCCGTCTCCTGGGTACTCATCCGCTTTATGCTCATTATGGTCCCCCTGGTGTTTTTCATCAACGGCATCACCAAGGGAGACTGGTTGGACGCCTTTTTGTTCGGTATCTCCATCGCCGTGGGTTTGACCCCGGAGATGCTGCCCATGATCGTCACCACCTGCCTGGCCAAGGGTGCGGTGTCCATGAGCAAGAAGCAGACCATTGTGAAAAACCTCAACTCCATTCAAAACTTCGGAGCTATGGATATTCTGTGTACCGATAAGACTGGGACCTTGACTCAAGATCAAGTGGTGCTGGAATATCACCTGAACATCAACGGCGAGGATGACACCCGGGTCTTGCGCCACGCCTACCTCAACAGCTACTTTCAGACCGGCTATAAGAACTTGATGGACCTGGCCATCATCCACAAGACCGAGGAAGCCGAGGCGGAGGACCCTCGGCTGGTGGACTTGTCGGAACACTATGTAAAGGTGGATGAAATTCCCTTTGACTTCACACGCCGTCGGTTGACCACCGTGGTACAGGACCAGACAGGGAAGACCCAGATGGTGACGAAGGGCGCTGTGGAAGAAATGCTCTCCATCTGCACCTTTGCAGAGTGTGACGGTGGCGTGCAGCCGCTGACTGATGAGGTCCGCCGCCACATTCTCCAGACCGTAGACAGCCTCAACGACAAAGGCTTCCGTGTGCTGGCCATTGCCCAAAAGAGCAATCCCTCTCCTGTGGGTGCGTTCGGCGTCAAAGACGAGTGCGACATGGTTCTGATGGGCTATCTGGCCTTTTTAGACCCACCCAAGGAGTCCACTGCCGATGCCATCCAAGCACTAAAGGACCATGGAGTAACCACCAAGATTCTCACCGGTGACAACGACAAAGTGACCCGCACCATCTGCAAACAGGTGGGCATCAAAGTGCGCAATATGCTCCTGGGTTCTGATTTGGAGAAGATGAGCGATGCCGAACTGACCAGAGCCGCCGAATCCACCGACGTGTTCGCCAAGTTGACCCCTGAGCAGAAGGCCCGTGTGGTCTCCATCCTCCGGGAAAACGGCCACACCGTTGGCTTTATGGGGGACGGTGTCAACGACGCTGCAGCCATGAAGTCCGCCGACATCGGTATTTCCGTGGACACCGCCGTGGATGTGGCAAAGGAATCTGCTGATATCATTCTGCTGGAAAAAGACCTGATGGTCTTGGAGCAGGGCATCATCGAGGGGCGCAAAACCTACGCCAACATGATTAAGTACATCAAAATGACCGCCTCTTCCAACTTCGGCAACATGTTCTCGGTGTTGGCAGCTTCTGCGCTGCTGCCATTCCTGCCCATGATGAGCGTGCACCTGATCTTTTTGAATCTGATCTATGATCTGTCCTGCACCGCCATTCCCTGGGACAATGTGGACGAGGAGTTTATCGCCAAGCCTCGGAAATGGGACGCCTCCAGTGTGGGCAACTTCATGCTCTGGATTGGCCCCACCAGCTCCATTTTCGACTTTACCACCTATCTGTTTATGTACTTTGTCTTCTGTCCTATGTTTATCTCGGGTGGCGTATTGTTCAATGATCTGCCTGCCCATTTCTGCGGGGCAGAGCTGGCCTTGATGCAAGCCAAGTATATCGGACTGTTCCAGGCTGGTTGGTTTGTGGAATCTATGTGGAGTCAAACCTTGGTCATCCACATGATTCGCACCCCCAAGCTGCCCTTTCTCCAGAGCCGTGCTTCCGCTCCCTTGACCCTTCTAACACTGACGGGTATCACCGTGCTCACTGTCATCCCCTTTACCCCGCTTGGAGCCGCTCTGGGGTTTGTGGCGCTGCCTGCCGCCTACTTCGCCTATCTGATTCCGTGCATTCTCCTCTACATGATTCTGGCCACCAGTCTCAAAAAGGCCTATGTACGGCACTACGGTGAATTGTTATAAGAACGGAGGGATATCATGATAAACTGGGCAAACCTGTGGATGGACGTATTTGGAACCACTTCTCTTTGGGGCATTGACATGGGATTTTGGGTGGCCATTGGCGTGGTGTTTCTCATTGTCATCTTGATGAATGTGGTATTCTGGTCCATGAAGCCTCAAAAATAAACGGATCTATGAAAACCCCTCCGATGTAGCACTACACCGGAGGGGTTTTCTGTCTTATTCAAAGGGGTAATGCACACCCATCTGATGGCGGATCTCGTCCATCAGCTCCATCATATGCACAGTATCCTGGTGGGGCATAGAGGGGCACTCCAGCACTCCCGCCTCAATGCACCTGACCGCCTCCACCACCTCATACTCATAGCCTGTGAGCTGAGCAGGGCAGGGGTGATGCTCTACTTGCTGGTACTGGGCATCATAGACGGTGATGGACTGGGGATTGTTGATATTCTCCACCACAGCAAAGCCACGGGTACCGTAGATGACCCCCATCCGGTCGGAGACACAGTTGGCCCCGGCGTTCAACACTGCCATCTTTCCGTCCTTCCACATCAGGGTCATGCTGTCCTGGAGGTCCACTCCCTTGTCTGAGAGGACGCCCACTGCGTGGACCTGATCCGGGGCACCAAACACCATCTGGGCAAAGTTCAGGGGATAGATCCCCACGTCCAGCAGGGCACCACCGGCCAAGGCAGGCTCCACAATGCGCTCTTTCCCCATGATCTCATAGCCCAGGTTGGCGGTGAGCATTCGGGGCTCTCCAATGACGCCAGAGTTCACCACCTGGGAGATGATCTCCCGCATAGGCTGATATCTGGTCCAGATGGCCTCGGTGAGCAGCAGGCCCTTGTCTTTGGCCCGCTGGAGCATCTCTCGCGTCTGCTGGGCATTGGCGGCAAAGGCCTTCTCGCACAGAACATGCTTTCCGTGCTCCAGGCACATCATGACATGCTGATAGTGGTGAGAGTGAGGAGTGGCCACATACACCAGCTGAACCTGCTGGTCCTGGAGCATCTCCTCATAGCTGCCGTAGGCCCGCTCTACGCCATGGGTCTTGGCAAACTGCTGGGCCCGTTCCAAATCCCGGGCTGCCACAGCATATAGAGAGACGGCATGGTTTCCCGCCTGATTCATGCGGTTGATGGTCTCCGCCATGGTTGCGGCCATGCGGCCAGCTCCCAAAATAGCCATATGAAGCATCTTTTTCATCTCCTTGAGAACATAAAAAATGATGAGGAATTACATCTCTGTAATTCCTCATCATCATAGCACAAAGCAGGGAAGAGGTCTACTCTTCTTACTTGCTGGCCAGAACCTTCTTCAGACGGGCGAAGCGGGGCAGACCGTGCTCAGTGGCGCGGGTGTTCTCACCCTGGATCAGGGGCAGAGCGTAGTCGATGAAGCCCTGGTTGATGCCATTGCCAGCCTCGTTGATCCACTCCAGGGGCACCTTCTTCTCGAAGTTGGCCACCTCAGAGAGGTTGAACAGCTTGGTCTTGCACTCATAGCCGTTCTCACGGGAGCACTCGAAGCCCACCATCTTGTCGGTCTCGCCGGCCACAGCAGCCTCCACGGCGGTCTTACCAGCCAGGAAGGACTCCTGAATGTCGGTCTGAGAAGCCAGGTGAGCGCCGCAGCGCTGCAGCAGGGACAGCTCGATGCCACGGACCTTGGCGCCGGTGCGCTCCTTGACGATGTTGGCCAGCATAGCAGCCAGACCGCCCAGCTGAGCGTGACCAAAACCGTCGGTGGCGGAGGTCTTAGCCTCGGAGACGAAGGAGCCGTCAGCATAGTGGATGCCCTCGGAGACAGCCACGATGCAGTTGCCGTTCTTCTCGTAGATGGAGGTGACATCGGCCAGGAACTTGTCCATGTCGAAGTCCACCTCGGGAACGTAGATCAGGTCGGGAGCGCAGCCCACGACGCCAGCCAGAGCGGCAGCGGCAGTCAGCCAGCCAGCGTGACGGCCCATGATCTCGATGATGGTGACCATGCCGGTGTCGTACACACGAGCATCCTTGTACACCTCAGCGCAGGAAGTAGCGATGTACTTGGCAGCGGAGGCGAAGCCGGGGCAGTGGTCGGTGCCGAACAGGTCGTTGTCGATGGTCTTGGGCACGCCCATGACGCGGCACTCATAGCCGGACTTGGCCATGAAGCGGCTGACCTTGGAGCAGGTGTCCATGGAGTCGTTACCGCCGTTGTAGAAGAAGTAACGCACGTCGTACTTCTTGAAGATCTCCAGAATCCGCTTGTAGTCGGTGTCGTCCACATCGGGATCGGCGATCTTGTAGCGGCAGGAACCCAGCTCGGAAGAGGGAGTGTTCAGCAGCAGCTCCAGCTCGTGAGCGTCCTCCTGGCTCATGTCATACAGGCGATCGTTGAGAACGCCCTTGATGCCGTGAGCAGCGCCGTACACGGCGGTGATGTTGGGGTTATCCAGAGCGGTGCGAATGACACCGTATGCGCTGGCATTGATCACGGAGGTAGGACCGCCGGACTGACCAATGATACATGCGCCTTTCAGTTGAGACATGTTTGAATCCTCCTAATGTTGTAATGCGTTTGAAACGCGCTGATTAGGCCTTGCCGTCGCAGCCCAGGACGTTGATCAGCTTGTGCTTGACCAGCTCCTTGATGTTGGCGCGGGCGGGCTTCAGGTACTCGCGGGGGTCAAACTTGTCGGGGTGCTCAGCGAAGAACTTACGGATGGTGCCGGTCATGGCCAGACGCAGGTCAGAGTCAATGTTGATCTTACACACAGCGCCGCGGGCGGCCTGACGCAGCTGCTCCTCGGGGATACCAACGGCATCGGGCATCTTGCCGCCGTTCTCGTTGATCATCTTCACATACTCCTGGGGCACGGAAGAAGAGCCGTGGAGAACGATGGGGAAGCCGGGCAGACGACGGACGACCTCGTCCAGGATGTCGAAGCGCAGGGGAGGGGGAACCAGCTCGCCCTTCTCGTTGCGGGTGCACTGAGCAGCAGTGAACTTGTAAGCGCCGTGGCTGGTGCCGATGGCGATGGCCAGAGAGTCGCAGCCGGTCTTGGAGACGAACTCCTCAACTTCCTCGGGACGGGTGTAGTGAGAGTCCTCGGCGGAAACCTGGACCTCGTCCTCCACGCCAGCCAGAGCGCCCAGCTCGGCCTCGACCACAACACCGTGATCATGAGCATATTCCACAACACGCTTGGTCAGCTCAATGTTCTCAGCGAAGGGCTTGGAAGAGGCGTCAATCATGACGGAGGTGAAGCCGCCGTCGATGCAGCTCTTGCAGGTCTCGAAGCTGTCGCCGTGATCCAGGTGCAGAGCGATGGGCAGGCCAGTCTCGATGATGGCAGCCTCAACCAGCTTCACCAGGTAGGTGTGGTTGGCGTAAGCACGAGCGCCCTTGGAAACCTGAAGAATCAGGGGAGCGTTAACCTCCTTGGCGGCCTCGGTGATGCCCTGAACGATCTCCATGTTGTTGACGTTGAAAGCACCAATTGCATACCCACCATCGTATGCCTTTTTGAACATCTCGGTAGTAGTGACCAGTGGCATTTGAATCAACTCCTTAGTAGAATTAATTGGTCTTGCACTTCATCATTTTAACAGCGTTCGCCCCAAATTGCAAGGTATCAAGCCATCTTTTTTAAGACAAATTATATACACCACCCCAATACCCTTTGTGCGAAGTGCCAAAGCAGCAGGAGAGAGGCTCACTTTTTCTTGCACCGATCTCCCAAAGGGTTGAGTTGGGCAGCCTGACGCATGGCCTCGCTGTCCACGTGCGTGTAGATCTGCGTGGTGTTCAAATGCTCGTGGCCGAGGATCTCCTGTAACGTACGCACATCGACGCCATTTTTCAGCATCAGAGTGGCGGCTGTGTGCCGCAGCTTGTGGGCGGAGTACTTGTCCCGATCCAATCCAGCCTCCGCCAGACGCTTTTTAATCATGTAGTGCACGCCGTCCTTGGTCACGCGGGTGCGCCGCCGACTGATAAACAACGCATAGGGGTCCACGGCCGCCGACTGGGTTCGAACCGCCAGCCAGTCATCCAGCGCGCTGCGGCAGGCGGTATTGAGAAAGACAAAGCGCTCTTTGTTACCTTTGCCTAACACCCGCATACGGTCGTCCCGCACATCGCTGAGGTTCAAGCCCACCAGCTCAGAAATTCGCAGTCCACAGTTTAAAAATAAGGTAATAATACAAAAATCTCGCTCAGAATTGGCCCCGTCGATGCTGTCCAGCAGCTGAATACACTCATCCAGAGTTAAAAATCGCGGCAGTGTCTGGCGCTGTCTGGGCGCGTCCAGTTCCTGAATGGGGTTTTCCGTGAGAACTTTGGCTTTGTTTACAAGATACTTATAAAAGGAACGGATTGACGCAACTTTCCGAGCTCTGGTAGACGCCTCAAGGCCGCAACCGGCCTGGGGCGAATTGTGATTCTTGGCGCGGCTGCGGCTGAGAAAGCTGAGATATGCGTACACGTCGGCCAGCGTCACAGAGCGCACCAGCGAGACATCCACGTCGTCAATGGAGATTTCGTCCAGCGGCGTGGATCTGGGCACCAAGCCTTTTTCAAGTTTCATGTATCTGAGAAAGTTGCGCAGATCAAGAAAATATTCATCAACCGTTTTGGACGAATGTCCCTGAATGGTCTCGTGATACGCGAGAAAATCCCGCAGCACCGGCGGCGCTTGAGTTTGATAGTCAATTTTCATGTAAAATCACCATATTTGCATACATAAAGCCAGGCTGGCCGGATCATACTATGGGTATCAAATTTCCGGGAGCCCCCTACCCTCAACTCAACAAAATTTTAATTTTGTTGAGTTGCTAGTGTGTTCAAACAGGAGTTCCCGGCACACCAGAATTGGAGGTCAAGTTATGAGTCTCATTCCGTGTACCCTCTCCTGTCGGCATCAGACCGATGGCCGGTGCACCCTGTACACAACGGGTGCACAACCTATGCGCAACGCCGCTCAGGACGGCACCGACCACCCTTGTCTGAATTATGAGCCCAAAGACTCACACAAGCACCGCAATCGCTTGCCGGATGTTGTGCACCTCAATGAGCTGTAAGCCATCCGGCACCACCAGCTTTCCGCTGTGCCGGGCTGGAATCAAGCATTTGGTAAAGCCCAGCCGCTGCACCTCACTGAGCCGCTGATTCAACGCATGCACCGCCCGCAGCTCGCCCGTCAGGCCCACTTCGCCGATGGCCGCCAAATCATACGGCACCGGCTTGTCCCGGAAGCTGGACGCCAAGGCCACGATGAGCGCCAGGTCCGCCGCCGGCTCTGTAATGCTCAAGCCGCCAATGACGTTGACGTACACGTCACAGTTGGACACCATGAGTCCTCCACGTTTTTCCAGCACTGCGGAGAGCATCATGGCCCGGTTGTAGTCAAAGCCGTTACAGGAGCGCCGGGACGTGCCGTAGGCCGACGGGGTGAGCAGCGCCTGGATCTCTGCCAGCACCGGGCGCACGCCCTCCATGACACAGGTGACGCAGGAGCCCGGGGTATTCTGAGGCCGCCCGGACAGCAACGCCTCCGAGGGGTTGGGCACCTGGGACAGGCCCTGGTCTCCCATCTCAAACACACCGATCTCGTTGGTGGCGCCGAAGCGGTTTTTGGCCGCCCGGAGAATGCGGTAGGAGTTGTGCTCCTCCCCTTCAAAATGCAGCACACAGTCCACCATGTGCTCCAACACCTTGGGGCCTGCCAGGGAGCCCTCTTTGTTGATATGCCCCACCACAAAGACAGTGATCCCCAACCCCTTGGCCAGGTGCATCAGAGTCATGGTGCACTCCTTGACCTGGGCCACACTGCCTGGAGAGGAGTTGGACTCCCCGTTGTACACCGTCTGAATGGAGTCCACAATCAAAATATCCGGCTTTTGCTCCTCCACCGCCGCCACCACATCGTCCAGGTTGGTCTCCGAGTAGAGATACAGCCCCTGCCCGGAGATACCCAGCCGCTGGGCCCGCAACTTGATCTGCCGCTCCGACTCCTCGCCGGACACATAGAGCACCGAGGCAAACTGGCACAGGCTGTTGCAGATTTGCAGCATCAAGGTGGACTTACCGATACCCGGAGCGCCGCCCACCAGCACCAGAGAGCCCTTCACGGCCCCCCCGCCCAGCACGCGGTCCAACTCGCTCATTCCCGTGGGGAAACGCAGTTCGTCGGTGGCCTCCACGTCGTCCATGGGACGGGGCTTTCGCAGGGGCGAGGTGGACAGGCTCCCCCCTGCTTTTTTCTTGCTCTCCGCCGCGGCGGCGGGCTGCTCCACAATGGTGTTCCAGGCCCCGCAGGCCAGGCATCTGCCCTGCCATTTGGGAGTCTCGTTGCCGCACTGGGTGCAGTAGTACACAGTTTTATTTTTTGCCATTCAGATTCCTCCTGAGGCTCGGTTTATCATTTGCATTTGGTGGAGGTAGGCTCCGGTAATGGCCATGGACAGCCGGGTCTGATACCCGTCTGTGAGGAGCAGCGAGGCCTCCAGCCCATTGCTGAGAAAGCCACACTCCACCAACAGGCCAGGACAGGAGATATGGGAAAAGAGATACACGTCCTCAGACACCTGCTTGGCCTTTTTGGTGTTGGAGCTGTCCACCGTCTCCTGGAGCATCTGCTGGGTATATTCTCCCCACTGCCGCCCCACATCGCCCAGAGTGTAAAACACCTGTGCCCCTCGTACCGAGGGGTCGGAATATTGGTTTTGATGGATGCTGATGAGCATGGCCCCTGGGGTGTCGTTGACCAACTGGACCCGATAGTCCAAATCGGAGCGTTTCCGCTCTCCCCTCTCCTCTGCCCCCGGCGTGTGGAGCGAGACGTCTTCCGTCCGGGTGAGCACCGGCTCCACTCCGCACAGAGCCATGAAATACTCCAGCTTCTTTACGATTTGGAGATTGATCTCACTCTCCCGGTGTCCCGAAGCGGTGACGGCTCCCCCGTCCTCCCCACCGTGTCCAGCATCCAGCACCACAACAGGATGTCCAGTATCTACCTGAGCCACTGTGGGCACCACTAGCTTGCCCCATCGGGCGAAAAAACAGAGGATACATGCCGCGATGAGCAGAATCACCATCCATGGCTTCATAGCCATCCCCCCTTCCCTCCATCCATATGAAGCAGGGGGACAACTCATACCAGCCTATGTTAGACGCAGTGATAGACCTCTCGGTGGCGCTGGGAAATTTCCACCCGCAGGTCGGGGAACGCCTCCTTCAGCCACACCACCAGCACAGGACACACCACGTTCTCTGTGGGGTAGTGTCCGGCGTCCAACAGGTTCAGACCCTGGGCCTTGGCCGCCAGAAACACATCGTACTTCACGTCAGCGGTGACAAAGGTGTCACACCCAGCGGCCACCACATCCCCCAGCATACTGCCACAGGAGCCGCCGCCAACAGCCACCCGGTGCACCGGCTTGCCGCTGTCCACCACCCGCACGCAGGCGGCGTCCAGCCGCTCCTTCACCAGGGCAGCAAAGGCCTCCACGCTCTGGGCTTCCACCTGGCCAATCCGTCCAATGCCATAGGGGTTTCCCAGTTCGTCCACCCCATCCTGGCTCAGCTGCTCCACCTGGGTCAACCCCAGCTTGCAGGCCAGGGCGTCGTTGACACCCTCCGCCACAGCGTCCAGGTTGGTGTGGGCGCAGATGGCGGCAATGCCGTGCTCTGCCATGGTCAGCAGCAGGTCTCCGCCGGGGGTGACGTCAGTGAGCTGTTTGACCCCTTCCCAGATCACCGGATGGTGGGACACAATGAGCTGTGCCCCCAGCTCTACGGCCTCGTCCACCACGTCTCTGGTGATGTCTAAGGCGATGAGAACCCGGTCCACCGGGGCGTTGCGCCGCCCCACCAGGAAACCGGCGTTGTCAAACCCCAGCTGATATTGAAAGGGGGCCTTCTTCTGGATGGCCTCATAGATTTGCTGTACGGTGTTCATGCTTCCAGCTCCTTTTTCATCTCATCCATGCCTGCCAGTACCTGCTCCAGCTGCTCCACCACAGCCTGGTCCGGGTTGGCAGAGGCCTTCTGTCCCTCCAAAGCCCGGCGCACCTTGCCCTCCATCATAGACAGGTATGCCCCTCTCAGGGGTTGGGGGGTGTTGCGCCCCACCCAGAGCTCTGCCGGGGTCATGGGAGCATCCTGACCGCCCCGCACGGTGAGCACGGTATACATGCGGCTCCCCTCTTGGCACAGGGTCTCGTGCTCCACCCGGTAGCCGTTTTCCACCAGCCACTGGCGGAGGTCCGGGAAGGAGGTCATGGGCTGGAGGAGCAGCAAGGTGTTCTCCTTCGTCCAGGGGGCCTGCTCCAAAATGGCGGCAATGGTCTCCCCGCCCATGCCTGCGATGGCCACTACGTCCGCCTCCCCTGCCTGAATGCCGGACAGCCCGTCACACAGGCGCAGAGAGACCCGGTCCGCCACTCCGTGCTGCTCCACCGTCTCCTTGGCCCGGGCCAAGGGGCCCTCCCGCAAATCCGAGGCGATGGCGGAGGGGATGCGCCCCTCTAACAGCAGCCATACCGGCAGCAGTGCATGGTCCGTGCCCACATCGGCCAGCACCGAGCCCTGGGGGACCTGCTGGGCAATGGCACGCAATCTCGGCGTCAATTCCATAAAAATCCCTCATTTTCATCAGATACAAGAAAAGAGCGGTTACCCGCTCTTTTCCCGCAATGGTTTTTATTCGCCGATGTTGGCGTTGAGCTGCTCCAGCAGAGCGTTCACGTCCACGCCGTGGACCATGCAGGCCTGCTCCACAGTCTCACCCCGGGAAGAGGGGCAGCCCAGGCAGTGCATGCCGATGGACAGGAAAATGGGGGCAGTCTGAGGAGCGATGTCCAGAATATCGCCGATGATAGTATCCTTGGTAATCTTAGCCATGTGATATGACCTCCTGATCTAGTTTGTCGAACAGTGATAGTATATCCAACCCTGCAAGGTTTTGCAAGGGTCAGTTGGGGAACTCACTGGAATTCCTTCAAGAACGCCTCCAGGCGGTCCATACCCTTCTTGATGTTCTCCATGGAGGTGGCATAGGACCAGCGCACAAAGTTGGGGGCACCGAAGGCGGTACCAGGCACGGTGGCCACCAGACCATACTTCAAGAAGGCCTGGGAGAAGTCATCACAGGTATTGATCACCTGGCCGTGGACGGTGCGGCCCACCAGCTTCTCCATGTTCATCATCACGTAGAAAGCGCCCTCGGGCTTGATGCAGCTGACACCCTCCACCTGGTTCATACGCTCCACCAGGTAGTTGCGCCGCTCCTCAAAGGCCTGCCGCATGGTCTCAATCTTCTCCTGAGAGCCGCTGAGGGCCGCCTCTGCCGCCTTCTGGGAAATGGTGCAGCAGGAGCCCGCACAGTGACTGAGGTAGTTGCTCATGACCTTGATGATCTCAGGCTCAGCCAGAGCGTAGCCAATGCGCCAGCCCGTCATAGCGTAGGCCTTTGAGACACCGTTGATGAGGATGGTGCGCTTCTTTACCTCTTCGCCCAGGCTGGCCACAGAGGTAAATTTCAGCCCATCATAGAGCAGGCAGGAGTAGATCTCATCAGCGATGATGTACAGGTCGTTCTCCACGCACACATCCACCAGAGCCTTCAGCTCCTCCCCGTTGTACACCATGCCGGTGGGGTTGGAGGGATTGTTGAGAATCATAGCCTTGGTCTTGGGGGTAATGGCATCCCGCAACTGCTGAGCGGTGATTTTGAACCCGGCGGACTCCTCCGCCGTCACCACCACAGGCACACCGCCCATCATGCGGACCAGCTCAATGTAACTGACCCAGTAGGGGGCTGGGACAATCACCTCGTCCCCGGGATTGACCAGGGCCCGGAGGGCCACATACACACAGTGCTTGGCACCGGCGGCCACCATCACCTGGGACGGCTCATACTCCACGTGGAAGTCCGCCTTCACACGCTCGCACACCGCCTTCTTAATGCCGGGCAGACCGGAGGCGGGGGTGTAGCGGGTGTTATTCTCCTCAATGGCCCGGATACCAGCGGCCTTGATCTCGTCTGGGGTGTTAAAATCCGGCTCACCGGCGCCAAATCCCACCACGTCAATGCCGTCGGCCTTCATCTGCTTGGCCAGAGAGTCAATGGCCATGGTGCTGGATGCCTGCACCTGAGAGGCAATCTTGGACAATTCTTTCAAGTCAATCCCTCCGTACACTTCATTTGTGACATATTATATCGTCTTTCTTGCACATATGCAAGAGTCAATCCCATGGATACGGGTTATTTTGCATGTTATAACGTCTTGTGCTGCAAAATTTATCGGGTGCGCTTGGTGGTGTTCTTGCGGTAGAGGAAGTACAGCCCCTTGACCATCAGGTCCCGGTCGTACTGAATCTCATGGTGGCAGTGGCGAAAAATCTCCGGGGCATACTCGCCCGTAGCCACCACAGAGGCGGCCTTTTCTCCGGCAGACTGCTCCATCTCGTCGATGAGCCGGTCAATGGACCCGGCATAGCCGTATACCACGCCCGCTCGCATGGAGTCCACGGTGTTGCGGCCCAGGGGAGAATCCACCTTCCCCATGGCAATGTGGGGCAACTGGGCCCCGTTGTCAGACAGGGCCTCCAGAGCAATGGCCATACCAGGCATAATGGAACATCCCTCATAAGAGGCCTGACGCATGTAGGAGAAGGACAGAGCGGTACCCGAGTTGATGACAATGGATGGGGACGGATACAGGGCCACCGCTGCCACCGCCGAGGCCACAATGTTGCTGCCCAGCTGGTTGTGCACATCCGCTCGGATGTTCAGCCCAGTTTTCACCCCCGGGCCCACCACCATGGGCCGCTTCCCCGTCAAGCGCTGAATGGCCCGGACAAAAATATCTGTCACCTGGGGCACGACACTGGACACAATGGCCCCCTGTACCTCCTGAATCTTCCCGCCGTACAGCTGGAACACCCCCATGAGGTCCAGGGCGCACCGATCTTCACTGTATCTGCGCTCACTCTCCAGCTCAGAGCGAAAACGGATGTCTCCGTTTTCTTCAAACAGTGCGATGGTGACATGGATATTGCTGATAGCCACAGCCAAAATCAAAGCGCCCAACCCCTTCATGATCAGATTCATATTATTTTTATTATAGCCAGCAATCCAGAGCAATGCAAGAGGGAACCTCCGCCCGAATCCGGTCCGGCGGAGGTTCCCCAGGTGGTTAAATATTGTCCCGGATGATCTGACCCATTCGACGGGTGCCGATGATGTCTTCTCCCGGTTTGGCAATGTCAGCCGTGCGCCAGCCGTCAGCCAGGGCCTGATCCACCGCCTGCTCCACAGCGTCCGCCTCAGCGGACAGCTGGAAGGAGTAGCGGAGCATCATGGCCACGGAGAGAATGGTGGCAATGGGGTTGGCCTTGTCCTGCCCGGCAATGTCGGGGGCCGAGCCGTGGATGGGCTCATAGAGGGCGGGGGCGGTATCTCCCATGGAGGCAGAGGGCAACAGGCCAATGGACCCGGTGATCATGGAGGCCTCGTCGGAGAGGATATCTCCGAACATGTTCTCGGTCACCACCACGTCAAACTGGCCCGGGTCCCGCACCAGCTGCATGGCACAGTTGTCCACCAGTACGTCCTCATAGGCCACGTCGGGGTATTCCTCCGCCAGACGGTGCATCACAGACCGCCACAGGCGGCTGGTCTCCAGCACGTTGGCCTTATCCACACTGGACACTTTTTTCCGTCTCAGCCGGGCCATCTCAAAGGCTCGGCGGCCAATGCGCTCGATCTCCATCTCGGAGTAGGCCATCAGGTCGGTGCACTCCACGCCCCGGTCCGGGGTGTCGTAGCGGTCCCGCTTGCCAAAGTACACGCCTCCCGTGAGCTCTCGCACCATCATCAGGTCAATACCCTTCTCGGCAGTCTCTTTCTTCAGCGGGCAGGCCTCGGCCAGAGCGGGGCGCAGAGCGGCAGGACGCAGGTTGGCATACAGCCCTAAGTCCTTGCGGATGGCCAACAGAGCGGTCTCCGGCCGCTGCTCGGCGGGCTTGTCGCTGCCCCACTTGGGACCGCCCACGGCGCCCAACAGCACGGCGTCGCAACTCTTGCACACCTCAGCGGTGCCGTCGGGGTAACTCTTTCCCACCGCATCGGTGGCGCAGCCCCCCAGAAGCACATCCACATAGGTGAAGGTGTGGCCGAACTTCTCTCCCACCTTGTCCAGAACACCTACCGCCTCATGGACAATCTCGGGGCCGATCCCGTCCCCCCGAATCAGTGCAATTTTATAATTCATTTGGCAAACCCCCTAGCTTTCAGAGAGTGGAGCAGGCCGCCATGCTCAATAATGCCGTTGACAAACTCGGGGAACGGCGCTGCCTGGAAGGTCTGCCCGGTGGTTTGATTCTCAATGACACCCGTAGCAAAGTCCACCGTGACGCTGTCACCGGGAGAGATACCGTCCACCGCCTCCGGGCACTCCATGATGGGGAAGCCGATGTTGATGGCGTTGCGGTAGAAGATACGGGCAAAGCTCTTGGCGATGACGCACTTCACGCCACAGGCCTTGATGGCCAGGGGGGCGTGCTCCCGGGAGGAGCCACAGCCGAAGTTGCTGCCACCCACCACAATATCGCCGGGTTCCACAGTGGTGGCAAAGTCGGCATCGATGTCCTCCATACAGTGGGAGGCCAGGGACTTCTCGTCCGGGGCGTTGAGGTAGCGGGCGGGGATGATGACGTCGGTATCCACGTTGTCGCCGTATTTGTAAATCTTCATCTTTTCATCCCTCCCTCAGATGGTGGCGGGGTCGGTGACCACGCCGGTGATGGCAGAAGCCGCTGCCACCGCAGGGCTTGCCAGAATGATCATGGAACTGGTGGGGCCCATGCGGCCCACGAAGTTGCGGTTGGTGGTGGCAATGGCCCACTCGTTGTCACTGAGCACGCCCATGTGGCCGCCCAGACAGGGCCCGCAAGTGGGGGTAGATACCGCGGCCCCGGCCTGGATAAAGTCGGCGATAAGTCCCTCCTCCATGGCCTGGAGATAGATCTGCTGGGTGGCAGGAATGACAATACACCGCACCCCGTCGGCCACCTTCTTGCCCCGGAGGATGGCAGCGGCCTCTCGCAGGTCCTTCAAGCGTCCGTTGGTGCAGGAGCCAATGACCACCTGCTGGATGGGCTTGCCCGCCACTTCGTCCACCGGCTGGGTATTGGAGGGCAGGTGGGGCAGCGCCACGGTGGGCCGCAGAGTAGACAGGTCAATCTCCACGGTACGGGCATACACGGCGTCCTCGTCTGCTTCAAAGGCGGTCCAGGCCCGCTCCACTCGTCCGTTCAAGTAGGCGATGGTCTTCTCATCCACGGGGAAAATCCCGTTTTTCGCTCCCGCCTCAATGGCCATGTTGCAAATGGTGAACCGATCGTCCATCTCCAGGGAAGCCACGCCATCCCCGCAGAACTCCAGGGACTGGTACAGGGCTCCGTCCACTCCAATCATACCGATGAGGTGGAGCACCACGTCCTTGCCACTGACATAGGGGGAGAGAGTTCCGGTGAGCTTGACCTGAATGGCCTGGGGCACCTTGAACCAGGCAAGACCGGTGGCCATGCCCGCCGCCATATCGGTGGAGCCCACGCCAGTGGAGAACGCACCCAGAGCGCCATAAGTACAGGTGTGGGAGTCTGCGCCAATGATGACCTCACCGGGGGCAGCCAAGCCCTTCTCGGGAATCAGGGCGTGCTCAATGCCCATCTGGCCCACATCGTAGAAGTGGGTGATGTGGTGCTTGTGGGCAAAGTCCCGGCACCTGGCGCACAGCTGGGCGGACTTGATGTCCTTACAGGGGGTGGAGTGGTCCAGCACAATGGCGATCTTCTCCTGGTCAAACACCGTGGACAACCCCGCCTTCTCAAACTCTTTGATGGCCACAGGGGTAGTAATGTCGTTGCCCAGCACCAGGTCCAGCTTGCCCTCTAAGAGCTGTCCGGCCTGTACCTGGTCCAAACCCGCTGCCCGGGCCAAAATTTTCTGCGTCATGGTCATACCCATGAGACGCACCTCCTCGTTTCTCAGGTTGTTCGATACATTCATTATGCCAAAGCCTCTGGAAAAAGAATGTAACATGTGATACAATCTTGAGTAGATTGGAGGGAACGGCATGGCACAGTGGGATATCTTCGCCCAGGGGCAGACCCCAAAGCTGTACACCAAGGGGCAGATGATCTATCTCCAGGGAGAGCAGCCTCACCACTTTTACTACCTGGTGTCCGGCTCCGCCCGCAGCTTTCTCAGCAGCCCGGAGGGAGACGAGCGGATTTTGACCATCCACCGCAGTGGAGACCTGATGGGGGAGGCATCTTTTTTTGATCAATACCCCCGGGTCAGTTCCGCCATGGCTCTGGAGGACAGCCTGGTGGTATCCATTGACCAGCAGCGACTGGATCAGATCTTCATGGAGCACCCCCAGTTGGCCCAGCCCATGCTGCGCTATCTGGCCCGCACCATTCGGATTCTCTCCGACCACGTGGACACGGCCTCTCTCCCAGCCATTGGCCGGGTAGCTCGGTACCTGCTGACCTTACCCCGAGGCGAGAACAACACCGTGGCGTGTACGCACGAGAGCATCGGCCAGGCCATCGGCATGAGCCGCATCACCGTCAGCCGGGCCATGAAGCAATTGGTACAGCAAGGAGCTGTGGAGACGGGGTACGGCACAGTACAGATTTTGGACGAAGGACAGCTTCAAGTGTTGCAAAACCGATAAACCAGCGAGGCCGGGAAGCCTCATCCAGCTTCCCGGCCTTCTCTCATGCTCCATGATCGTCAGAGATATCCACTCCAGTATATTGATTGTACATGGTATAGTTCCACGACACCATTGCCTCCAGGGGGTCGGTTAGACTCAACTCTGCATGGCCGGAATCTACGCCGTCCTTGGTCACCCACAAAATAATCTGTCGGTCCACTCCCTTGTATTCTGCGGCAAACCATATTTCATACTCGTAATCCCCAACGAAATGATCTGCATAACCGTTTACACCGATGTACCGAACATTTTGAATTCCTCCAGCCTGTTCCAGCTCTTCCCCCAACTCCAGAAAACGTGCCTTGGTGTCCTCCTCAAAATGGTCCAGCTCTTCCGCTGGGATATGGCCCTCTTCCAACCATCGCTGCTTGGTATCCTCCAAGTTCAGATATTCAAAGGCTTTCTCATATTCTCCCGCTTCCATACACTGCATAAACCGATTGCTGAGGTAAATTTGCCGCAGGTTAGAAAAGCTGGGGCCTACACCTCTCACTTGTCCCACACCCAGGTAGAGCACAGGAATCAACAAAAGGATAATCACAATGGATGCAATCCAGCGGTCGCGAATCTTTTTGAAGCTCTTGGCTACGGCCTTTTTCTCCTGTCTGGGTTCCACCACCACCTCCGGCTCTGTGAGCTCCTGGACAGCTGTGTGCTGCTTTCCGCAGGTCTCACACTCCCGCAAATGCTCCTCCACCGCCTCCCGGGTGGCCTGGCTGCATAAGTCGTCCTCATACAGCGGCAACAAGTCCTGTACAATATCACATGGCAGCTTCATCTTGACACCTCCTGAATGATCTTCTGCTTGGCCCGATAGTAGGTCACTCTGGCCCACGTCTCGGATTTTTCATATAATTCTGCAATCTCCTTGAGTTTTACCTCAGCATAGGTATGGAGAATAAATACGTCCTTGTAGGGCTCACTGAGCCGCTGCACCGCCTGACGCACTCGCAGACGCTCTTCCTGCTGAATAGTCTGCTCCTCCGGGGTCAGGTCTTGGGAAACTAACTCTCCAAGCTCCTCCATAGGACATGTCTCATGGTGCTTCTGTCTGCGGCACTCCTTCAGCCAGGCATTTTTCCCGATTTGGCACAGCCAGGTGTACAAACTGCTGCGCCCCTCGAATCGGTCAATATGTAAGAGAGCCTGATAGAACACGTCCTGCAACAAATCCTCGGCCATGGTCTCGTTCCGGGTCAGGGACAGGAGAAAGCGATAGACAGGCCGACTGTATGTCTCATAAATTTCTTGAAATCCTGACACGTCTCTCCCTCCTAGCCTGCGTCATGACACCGAAACACGGACCTCTCCATAAATTGATCCGGTATATGGCATAGATCAGCACAGCGGAAAGTCCTGCACAGCCAATCCACGGAACGGGGAACCACCGGATACACGCCACCACTGGTGCATGGACCAGATACACCGGCATGGTGTCCGCTCCTGCCTTAGTAAACGGGAATCTTCGTCCGGGAGTCCACGTCAACAGGAAAAAACACATCAACGCCCCGATTCCATAGCAGCTTAGCCGGAGCACAAACCCATGCTCCAAATTCCCATACCTGGATGCGTGGTACAAAAAGGATACGGGTACACCGTCTGCCAAAGCCCAGATGCCACATACAGCAATCATCCCTGCTATTATACCAGCTGTCCGGTATCTTCTCCACTCTGTGTGGGGGTCACACAGCAGTCCTGCGAAGAAATAGGGGAAGAACACCACCGTCCGAGACCCGCTCCACATGCGGTTTAGAAATGGCAAATACCCAGCTACAGCGCCCGCCAGAACGGAAAGCGGGAGCAACACCCATGCCAGCCGTTTTCGCCCCAAGCGGAACCACACCGCCCCCAGAGCGGCCCAAATACATGTACTGAACAGGTACCACAAAATCCAGCATGGCTCTCTGGGGTCCACGCCCCACAGCACCGCCCCGGTCTGGCAAATCAAATAGGTGGGCGCCAGGCGTTTGAGTTGCCGGGTACAGTCCGCCTGCCTCCGTAGGAAGAGCCCAGTGAGAAAGACAAACACCGGCATATGGAAGGAATAGATGATACGGTACTGGAGCATCAAAATCTCACTGTCATGGATGGACAGCTCAATCCAGTGGCCGTATACCACCAGAAAAATCAAAAGCAGCTTCAGATTGCAGTAATTGGCCTCCCTCATTTTCACCATGGGGCATCCCCTCTTTGTTCTCTTCTGCCTGTTAGACCCCTCACAAGACAAAGCGTTACAAAAAAAGATGTGCCACAGAACCCATGTTCTGCGACACATCTTTTCCTTACAGAATGATGCAAATCAGGCCCCCGGACCCCTCGTTGATGATGCGCTGGAGGGTGTCCCGCAGCTTCTCCCGGGCGTCCTCCGGCATACGCTTGAGTTTGGCCTGCAAGTCCTCCCCCACCAGTTCGTGGAAGGAGCGGCCAAACATGTTGGAGTCCCAAATCTTTCCCGTATCCCCCTCAAACTGACGCAGGAGAAAGTCCACCATTTCCTCCGACTGTTTCTCCGTCCCCATGATGGGGGAGACCTCGGTTTTGATGTCCGCCCGCATCATGTGGATGGAGGGCGCCGAGGCCTTGAGGCGTACCCCGTAGCGCCCGCCCTGCTTGACGATCTCCGGCTCCTCCAAAGTCATCTCCTGGGGGTCTGGCATGACGATGCCGTAGCCTGTCTCCTCCACCTGGGCCAGGGCCTGCTCCACCTTCTCATACTTCCGCTTCATGGAGGCCATCTGGACCAGCTGTCCAATGAGGTCCCCGTCGTCGTGAATCTCCAGGCCACAGCGCTGGGACACCGTCTCATAGAACAGGCTGCGGGGCAGCTCCAGCACCGCCGTTACCACGCCGCTGCCCATGTCCATGCGGGTGATCTGGGCAGAGGCAATTTCCTCCCGCTGGTCCAGGGCCTCCACCGCTGCTTCTGTGTCCCGCAGCCGCTCCAACCCTCCGGCCTCTTGGCGAATCATCCCATAGAGCTGGCTTTTGATGGGGTGGTCAAAGGGGAGCACATCCACCCAGGAGGGGAGGAATAGCTCCAACTGCTTCATGGGAAATTCGTGGAGCACTCCGCTTAAAATGGCCTCCACCGTCTCCTCATCCAGGGTCAGGCAGTTCACCGCCAGGCAGGTGACCTGGTACTGCTGGGCAATGTCCGCCTGGATGGCTTGGGCCCGGTCGCTGTAGGGCTGGGCAGAGTTGAGCAGCACCACAAAGGGCTTGCCCATGGCTTTGAGTTCTTCAATGACCCGCTCCTCCGCCTCCAGGTAGTCCTCCCGGGGGATGTCGGCGATGGTGCCGTCGGTGGTCACCACAATGCCAATGGTGGAGTGGTCGGTGATGACCTTCTGGGTCCCCAGCTCCGCCGCCTGGGTCATGGGAATCTCGTGGTCCATCCAGGGGGTGGTCACCATCCGGGGCTGGTCTCCGTCCATCTGCCCCATGGCTCCAGGCACCATGTAGCCCACACAGTCAATGAGCCGCACGGAGAAGGAGCTGCCGTCATCCATGGACAGGCTCACCGCATCCTCCGGGACGAATTTTGGCTCGGCGGTCATCACCACACGGCCGGACCCGCTCTGGGGCAGCTCATCCCGGGCCCGGTCCCGCAGGTAGGTGTTCTGGATTTCCGGCAGCACCATGGTCTCCATAAAACGCTTGATGAAGGTGGATTTTCCCGTACGTACCGGCCCAACCACCCCAATGTAAATATCGCCTTGAGTGCGCTGGGCGATATCCTCATACAATTTGTTGTGATCCACAGCAATTCCTCCTCACCGCAAGTTCTCTACATGTGTATGGGGATAAGCTGTGTAATATGCCACATCAAAAAATCGGCCGGAGAAACCCTCCGGCCGATTTTGGCGTGTTAGACTCGCTTGGTGGGAATAAGTAGAATCATTCCCTCCGGCACCGTCTCAGAGGCCAACTCATTGGCGGTACAGATGTCCTGAATGGTGGCGCCGCAGGCTTTGGCCACATCCCACAGCTGTTCGCCTGCATCTACCCGACGAATGACCAGAGACGGACGACTACACGGGCCCTCATAGTCTCCAGTGGAAGCTACCGAGCTGACGCACAGCAATTCTTCCTCCTTGGTGGTCAGCCAGCGGAATTCCAACTCAAAACGCAGGTCAATGCCGCCGCTGACGGCCGCCGCAGTTAAATCACCCACCGCTCTGCAGTGTACCTTGCGCTGGCACCCCTCCGGGATTTGATAGGGACAGGTGACCAGGACGCTGTCCGTAGCCCCACGCAGCTCTCCCTCCTCGTCCAAATACAACATGTGTACTTGAATCTGGGCGGCTAGCTCGTTGCCGTGCTCTCCGCTGCGCTGGGTCACTTCCTTGACCACGGCGAAGCTGTCCAGCACCTGCTTGGCCTCCACCGAGGTCTGATAGAAGTGCCGGACACTTTGGCTGGTGCCGCCTGTCTCCGCCAGGGTACATAGAGGACAGGGAGAACGTTGGGCATCCAGCCGACAGCTCACAGAGTACACATCGGAGAGCAGTGTCACCTCCCGCTCCATACGAACCACCGCCTGGGCGCAGGCCTCCACAGTGACCTCCAGTTCTCCCTCTCGCAGGCGACAGTCCACGCTTTTCAGGCGCACGTCCACCTGAGAGCCCTGGTCCCCCGCCTCCTGCTCCACGTCCAGCACCTGGGAGAAGGGGAGCTCGAAACAGGTGGAAGTGACGCTGTCCCCGCACTGGTATACCAGGTACAGCTTCACAGAGCCTTTTACCACCAGCTTACGGCCGATGAGCTTTCCCTCCATCACATCCAGCTGGGGTCGGCATAGCAGCAGCTGCTGCACCTCTCCCTTGGAGGGGGGCATGCGCACCAAGTCGGAAAAGAGGAAGGGTTTCTCCACCACCCCGGTAATCACAATGTCCCGAGCGGGCAGAAGTCGCTTCTCCAAGCTCCCCTCCGGGCCGCCCTGGACGTCGGTGTTCACCTCTTTGGCCGCCAGCTCATAGGCGGTGAGCTCCACCATAATTTCCGCCCGAGCCACCACTTTTCTGGGATTGATCGCCCGGGCATCCGCGAAGGTGACCGTGGCGCTGGATTGCACCACCGTGGTGGTGCGCAGCGATGGATGGTCTTTCAGGCACTGGAAGGGAATGGCCACCTCCAAGGTCTTGGGCAGCTGCTCCCCCTCAGGGATGTAGAACACCGTGGTCTGGATGGTGCCTGTCAGCCGCACCGTTCCCTCTCCCGGCTCGCAGTCCCGGACATACACCCGCCCCACCGCCGTAACGATGCGGGCAATGTCCGGGTAAGTATCCGGCACAATGCTCTCCAGCGTCTCCTCCTGGGTCACCGCAGTGTCCAGAACCTGGCGGTATCCCTCCAGCACCACAGGCTGTAACTCCATATCCATAGACATCCTCCCTTTGTCCACATTCTGAGGTATCTATATGACCATGGAGGCCGGGATATGCCCTCAACCCGAGATGCCGAAAATCCGGCGCATAATCCCACACAGGGCTTTGGGAAACTTTACAACTACGATCCGCATAAACAACAGCCTCTCCTTTCCACGCTGAAATCTACTACAGCATATGAAAGAAGAGGCTGTCTGGTTCCTAATCCAATTTATTTTTCCCACTGGGGGCGGGACTTCACCTGATCATACAGGCGCACATAGCTCTGATAGCGGCTGGGAGCGATGGCACCGTTGTCCACCGCCTCCCGCACCGCGCAGCCCCGCTCCTTGACGTGGGCACACCCCACAAAGCGGCACTGCTCCAAATAGGGGTGGAATTCCCGGAAGGTGTTGGCCAGCTCCTCCTTGGGGATGAGCTCCATCTGTTCCACATCGAAGGCGGAGAATCCGGGGGTATCTGCCACCAGTCCGCCCCCTACGCGGAACAGCTCCACGTGGCGGGTGGTGTGGCGGCCACGGCCCAGCTTTTCGCTGACCTGGCCCACCTTCAAGCCGAATTGCGGGCACAGGGCGTTGAGCACACTGGACTTGCCCACACCAGAATTTCCAGTAAATGCGGAGATCTTCCCATCCAGAACCCCCAGCAGCTGCTCCAGGCCCTCGCCCGTCTGGGCACTGATGGCAAAGGACTGAAATCCAGCCCTCTGATACAGCTCCACCAGCTGAGTGGCGGGCTCTAAATCGCACTTGTTAAAGCAGATAATGGGCTGGCACCCCTTGTACTCCGCCAGAGACACCATCCGGTCAATGAGGAATGGGTCCGTGACCGGGATAGCCCCGGAGGCCAAAATCACCAGCTGGTCCATATTGGCCACCATAGGCCGCTGGAACTGGTTGGAGCGGGGCAGGACCTCATCCACCATCCCGGTGCCGTCCTCGGTCACCGTAATGGCCACGTGGTCCCCCACCAGAGGGGTGATCTTCTGGTGGCGCAGTTTCCCACGGCCCCGGCAGGTGATGGGCTCTTGCTCTGCCCCCACGTCCACATAATAGAAGCCGCTGAGGGCCTTAATGATGGTACCCGTCATACGTTAAAACTCCAAGTCATAGCTCTCCACCCGCTCCCCATTGATCTCGATGGTCACTCGCTTGGTGGTGCCGGGACTCTGGGTCACTTCACGGGAGAAGTCTCCCTTCTCATCGGCATTCCACTTGCCGTCAAAGACGGTGGTGGAACCCAACGTCACCTTCAAATCAATGGTACCGGAGTAGTCGCTGAGGTCCACGGTGATGGTCTTCTTCACCGGGGCGTCTGTGGTCACCACCGGGGGATTGGTGACAGGAGGCTGGGTGGCCTCTGGGCCAAGGCTGACTTGGAGGTCAATGGTGGTGCCAGGGTCCACCATGGTTCCCTTTTCAATACTCTGCCACATCACCTTGCCGGCGGCATAGGTGTCACTGTGATACTCCTTCACATTGGCCTTGAGCCCCTGCAACTCCAGCTGGGCCTTCACCTGCTCCAGGCTCAAATCCACGTAATTGCCCACAGCAACCTTTTGATTCTCCTTGCCCTTGCTGACCACCAGAGTCACCTCGTCCCCCTCTTCCAGCTCGGTATCCTTCTTGGGGGTATAGGAGATGATATAGCCCTCTTCCGTGGTGGAGGAATACTCCTCCTCTGTGACCACTTTGAGTTTCATATCCTCCTCCAGCTTCTTCAATGCCCGTTCCAGTTCCCAACCCGTGACGTCAATCATCTTCAGTTCCTCTGTTCCGCCACTGATGGTAACGGTGATGGTGGACTTGCCATCCTTGACCTTTTCATCGGCCTCAGGGGTCTGCTCACAGATCTGGTCCTTCTCATACTCCTCGTTGAACACCGTCTCGCCCACCTCAATGGTGAAATCGCCCAGGATGGAGGGGTCCTTTTCCAACTCCTCCAGGGTATAGCCCAACAGATTGGGTACGGTGTACTCCTTGGCCGGAGCAAAGATGGCACCTCGGATGAAATTAAAGAGGAAGATCACAATACCCACTACGAAGATAAGGATAGCCGCCACGGCCACCGCAATGGGCGGAAGCTTGACACGGCCTCCGAACAGCTTGATGCGCTCGGTCCGCTCTCCCTCCTCGTCATAGTACTCGTCATCCTCGTCGTACAATGCTCCAGTGTCGTCGGAGACTGGTTGCTGCTGCTCCGGCTCCCGGGCACCGGGAACGGGGATCACCCGAGTGGGCTCCTCGATGTTGTCGATACGGATGGTGTCCGAGGGAACGGCATCGGGATTTTTCTGAAACTCCGTCACCGCATCCAACATATCCTGAGCGGAAGCATAGCGCTGGTTGGGATTGGGGGCCATGGCCTTCATGGTGATGGCCTCCAGACCCACGGGGATATCAGGATTCAATTCCCGAGGCTGAATGGGAATGGAGTTGATGTGCTGAATGGCAATGAGCACCGGGGTCTCGCCCTCAAAGGGCAGCCGTCCGGTGAGCATCTCATAGAGCATGACACCCACAGAGTACAGGTCAGACCGCCCGTCAATATGGCTGCCCTTGGCCTGCTCTGGGGAGATGTAATGCACCGACCCAATGGCCTCCTGGGTCAGGGTGGCCTGAGAGGACGTCAGGCGGGCAATGCCAAAGTCGGCCAC
Source organism: Pseudoflavonifractor sp. SW1122 (assembly GCF_012027765.1). Lineage (NCBI taxonomy): Bacteria > Bacillati > Bacillota > Clostridia > Eubacteriales > Oscillospiraceae > Pseudoflavonifractor > Pseudoflavonifractor sp. SW1122. Next base: position 103,745 of record NZ_SJOS01000001.1, read on the forward strand.
CTTAATGCTGCCGTCCCGCAGCACCAGAATGTTGTGGGGCTTGATGTCCCGGTGGATGATGCCCCGGCTGTGGGCATGGTCCAGTGCCCGCAGCACCTGGGAGATAAAGTGCAGGGCCTCCTGCCACTTCAAGGGAGTGCCGCGCTTTTGCATATATTGCTTCAAGGTCATGCCGTCAATGAGCTCCATGACGATGTAGTTGAGCCCATCGCTCTGGCACACGTCATAGACACCCACAATATTGACATGGGACAGCATGGCAACCGCCTGAGACTCCGCCTGGAACCGACGGCGGAACTCCGCGTCGCTGGCCAGCTCTGGCTTTAGGATCTTGATGGCCACCAGCCGATTGAGCCGATGGCAGCGGGCCTTATACACCACGGCCATGCCACCCACGCCAATACGCTCTAAAATCTCATAGCGATTGTCGAGCATTTTACCTATGTATTGATCCATGGTAAATGTTCCTCCTCGTTGTGGTTCACCGCTGCGCCATGACAATGGTCACATTGTCCGGCGCACCGTGCTCCAACGTCATACGCATCATACTGCGGCACCGCTCCTCCAGGGGTCGCTGCTCCACAGCCTGCTCCAGCAAAACCTGGTCGGTGAGGACGTTGGACAGGCCGTCGCTGCACAGCAGCAAGCTGTCTCCCTCCTGCCAGGTCACATGGTAACAATCTGCCGTCACATCCCGGTCCACACCCAGCGCCCGGGTAATCAGGTTCTTCTTGGGGTGGGTACGGGCCTGCTCCGGGGTGATATCCCCCCGAGAGACCAGCATCTGTACCAGGGAGTGGTCACAGCTGACCTGCTGAATCTCTCCATCGTGGATGTGATAGCAGCGGCTATCCCCTACGTTGATGACATAGGCCTCCTGGTCCAGCAGCAATGCCGCCACCAAGGTGGTCCCCATCCCCCGATATTGCTCATCGGTGCGGGAGAGCTGGTAGACGTGGGTGTTGGCCTGGTCACAGGCCTGGCGGAGCAGCTGGGTACAGTCCTGCTCCCCCTCCGGGACCCCATCCTGGCACAGCTCCTCCAGTTTCGCAGCAAAACTCTCCACTGCAATGGCGCTGGCCACATTGCCCGCTCGAGCGCCGCCCATACCGTCGCAGACCACCGCAATGGCCACCTGCTCGCTGAGCTGGCGCACGGCATAGCTGTCCTGGTTCTCACTGCGTACCGAGCCGATATCCGTCATTCCAAAGATGTTCATAGGGCTTCGTCCTTTCCGGGCTGGAGCTGATCTTGCTGCATGTGCTTCCGGCGCAGCTGACCACAAGAGGCGTCAATGTCGCCCCCCAGCTTACGCCGCACGGTGGCTGTGACGCCCTGGGATTCCAACCGTTTCTGGAATTGCCGCACCCGGCGGCTGGGCTTGAGGGGAGATTCCTCCACGTGGTTCAGGGGAATCAAATTCACATGTCCAGGCTGTCCCCGCAGCAGTTTCACCAGCAGGTCCGCCTGCTGGTCGCCGTCATTGACGCCGTCGATCATGGCGTACTCGTAGGAGATACGCCGTCCCGTCTGCTGGAAATACCGCCGACAGGTGTCCATCAGCAGGTCTACCCCCACGGCCCGGTTCACCGGCATCAGCTTGGAGCGGGTCTCGTCGTCGGGGGCGTGAAGGGATACGCTTAGGGTTAATTGTAACCCCAACTGTGCCAATTTGTCAATTTTCTTCACCAGACCACAGGTGGACAGGGAGATGTGGCGCATGCCGATGTTTACACCCTGGGGGTGGTTAACCAGGTGCAAAAATTGAATTACATTGTCAAAATTGTCCAGAGGTTCCCCGATTCCCATCATCACGATGTTGGAAATCTCCGCCCCGCTGTCCAACTGGGTAAAAATGATCTGGTCCAAAATTTCGCTGGGCTGCAAGTCCCGAACCTTTCCGCCCAGGGTGGAGGCGCAGAATTTACACCCCATGTTGCACCCCACCTGACAGGACACGCACACGGTATTCCCGTGCTGATAGCGCATGAGCACCGTCTCCACGCAGTTGCCGTCCCGCAGCCGCCACAGGTATTTGATGGTGCCGTCTAAGGCGGACTGCTGCTTGCGCTCCACAATGGGGGCAGTGATGTAGCACTGCTCCTTCAAGGTCTCCCGCAGAGCCTTGGGCAGATCTGTCATCTGGTCAAAGGAGGTCACGCCACGGTGCAGCCATTGAAAAATCTGCTTGGAGCGAAAAGCGGGCTGTCCCAACTCCTTGAGATACACCCCCAGCTGATCAGGCAGCATGGATTTGATGTCGATCACGGCTTAGCCCTCCTTCTTTCGCAGACGGGCCACGAAAAAGCCGTCTGTGTGATGTATATGGGGCCAGAACGTCATCATGCCTTCCTGGCGCCCAAAATGGGGCAAATCAAATGCCTCCAACGTAAATTCTGGGTGTTGCTGCAAAAACCACGCCACCACGTCCTGATTTTCCCGCTCCCGCAGGGTGCAGGTGGCGTAGATCATCACCCCGCCGGGGCGCACGTAGGCCGCACAGTTGTCCACGATGCCCTTTTGCACCTGGGGCAGCCCATCCAGAGGTTTGGGGTCCTTGTAGCGGATGTCCGGCTTCTTGCGGATGATGCCCAGACCTGAGCAGGGTACATCCACCAGCACCGTATCAAACCGCTCCACCCAATCCTCCCGGCGCTGGGCGGCGCTTTGCAGCTGGGCGGTCAGAATGGACAGGCCCAGACGGCTAGCCCCCGCCTCCAGCAGCTTGATTTTGTGGGGATGAATGTCACAGGAGATGATTTCCCCCTGATTGTTCATGTCCACGCCAGCGGCAAAGGACTTGCCGCCGGGAGCGGCACAGCAGTCCAAAACCCGCTGGCCCGGCTGGACATGTGCCGCCGTCACGGCCAGGCGTGCCGCCGCATCTTGGATGTAGAAATAGCCCTTCTGGTAGGCGTTCAGCCGCTCCATATCTCCGGTACCACTCAGCAGCAGGCAGCCTTCCAGCCAGGGGTGACGCTGTACCTCCACCCCGTCTCGCTCCAGCTCCTCCACCGCCTGGTCCACGGTGCATACCACCGTGTTTACCTGGGCCGTGGTGGGGGGCTGGCAGTTGTCTGCCTGGGCCCAGGCCTTCACGCCGTCCACGCCCAGCACCTGGGCAAACTCCTCCACCAGCCACCGGGGGTGGCTGGTCTGGAGGGCGATGGTCTCCAGCTCGTCCTTCCCCTGGGGAGGCGGCAGAGGCATGTCCCGGAGGATGCCCCGGAGCACGCCGTTGACCATCCCAGCCGCTCGGGGGTTGCGGCAGTGCTTTTTTGTCAGCTGCACCCCTTCATTTACCGCCGCACTGGGCGGAATCTTGTCCATATACAGGATTTGATACAGGGACAGGCGCAGAATGGACAACACCTTGGGTTCCAGCTTTTTCAAGCCTCCGGCACAGCGGCGCTCCAGATACCAGTCCAAGGTCATCCGGGTTTGGAGCACGCCAAAGCACAGCCGGGTGGCCAGGGCGGCATCCCGACGGTCCAGGGCGCTCTCTTTCAGAATTCGTTTCAAATGTCCCTCAGACCAAGCCCCCTGCTTGTCACAGGCTGTCAGGGTCAGCATGGCCGCTTCTCTGGCAGAACCCATAGGTAAACTCCTCTCAGATGGCTTCCTTCTCCTTCAGGGGGTGGCCCAGCAAAAAGGCGTGGGCCGCCATGGCCTTCTTCCCGTCGGGTTGAAGCTCCAAAATTTCCAATACGGTGCCCTCTCCACAGGCCACCCACAGGCCTCGCTTGTCTGCCTTGACGCAGGTGCCAGGGGCCTGGGTCGTCTGCTCGGTTCCCACCGCCGTGCGGATGATCTTGCACCGCACGCCGTCCACCACAGCCGTGGCAGCGGGCCAGGGGGTCAGGCCACGCACCTGGTTGTGGATTTGGGTGGCCGTGTGGGTCCAGTCAATGGGGGACAGGGCTCGGGAGAGCATGGGGGCATAACAGGACTGGGTGTCGTCCTGTGGCACCGCCACCGCCGTTCCCTGCTCCAACTGGTCCAGCACCTGGGGCAGCAGGTCCGCCCCCATCTGGGCCAGACGGTCGTGGAGCTGCTGGGCAGACTCGTTGAGATCAATGGGCGTGGCGGCGCTGGCTAGCATGTCGCCGGTGTCCAGCCCCTCCGCCATATACATGATGGTCACCCCGGTCTCGCTCTCCCCGTTGAGGATGGCCCAGTTGATGGGGGCTGCACCCCGGTACTTGGGGAGGAGAGAGGAGTGGACGTTGATGCACCCCAGAGGGGGCAGCTGCAAAATATCCACGGGGAGGATTTTGCCGTAGGCCGCCACCACAATGAGCTGGGGAGCCAGCTCCCGCAGCTGCTCCAGAGCGCTTCCATCCCGCAGGGTGGAAGGCTGGAACACGGGAATCCCAACCGACAAGGCATACTCCTTCACAGGAGGCGGCAGCAGCTTCATGCCGCGGTTTTTGGGCTTGTCCGGCTGAGTGAAGACTCCACACACCTCATGGCCATCCTCCACCAGGCGGCGCAGAGAGGGGACGGCAAAGTCCGGGGTGCCCATAAAGACGATTCTCATGCGTCCTCGTCCTCCATGGCATCCAACTCGTCCACCGTGTAGAGCCGGTCGGTGTGCTCCACAAACAGGTGCCCGTCCAGGTGCTCCAGCTCGTGGCAGAAGCAGCGAGCCACAATGCCCTCGCCGCTCATCTCAAAGAAGTTGCCGTTGCGGTCCTGGGCCCGCACGGTGGCGGTGGCGGGACGGGTGACTACACCGTACTTCCCTGGCACGGACAGACAGCCCTCCAGACCAGTCTGCTCTCCATCCGAGGCAATGATCTGGGGGTTGACTAGCTCCACCATGTTCTCCTGGTCATCCATGACGATGACCACTCGGCGCAGAATGCCGATCTGGGGAGCGGCCAGGCCCACGCCATTGGCCTGGGCCAGAGTCTCCTTCATATCGTCCAGCAGATCGTGCAGCTTCTCGTCAAATTTCTCCACCGGGTGGCAAGTCTTAGCCAGCGCCGGATCTCCTTGGGTCAAAATGGTTCTCAAAGACATTGTTAGGTCCTCCTTTGTTGGATTAATCCTGCGGGTTGATATCTGCATACACCGACACGCCCCGGTTGGCCTTGTCTGTCTGGGCCTGGCGCACCATGTGGGCCACCAGTTCCCGGGCTTGCCTGGTGTTTTTGGTCTGTAACGTCAAATGATAGCGGTAGCGGTTATTCACCTTCACCACCGCCGCCGGAGCGGGGCCCAGCAGACGACACGCCATGGAGCGATAGCCGGGCTGGGAGAGAATCTGCTCAAAGGCCTGGCGCAGCCGCATGCACACCCGCAACACCTCGTGCTCCTGGTCTCCGGTGATGTGCAACACGAAGAAGTCCCCAAAGGGGGGACAATCCCGGAGCTGGCGCATGCGGATTTCCTGCTCGTAAAACCCGTCATAGTCCTGACGGGAGGCGCACTGAATGACCTCATTGCCGGGGGTGAAGGTCTGGATAAAGGCCCGACCGGTCTTGCCGCCCCGGCCTGCCCGGCCCACCACCTGGGTGAGCAGAGAGAAGGTGCGCTCTCCGCCCCGGTAGTCCTCCACATACAGGGTCTGGTCAGCGGCTACAGCCCCCACCAAAGTCACATTTTCAAAGTCCAGCCCCTTGGCCACCATCTGGGTGCCCACCAGCACCGGGATTTTCTCCTCCCGGAACTGGGCCAGCAGCTTGGCGTGGCCCTGGACGCCAGACACCGTGTCGGTGTCCATACGCATCACCGATACGCCGGGAAAGAGGCGTTGCAGCTCCTCCTCCACCTTCTGGGTGCCCAGCCCCACAAAGCTGTAAATGCCACCGCACTGGGGGCAGTGCTGGGGCAAGGGCTGAGAATAGCCGCAGTAGTGGCACATGAGCCGTCCGTTGGCCTTATGGTAGGTCAGGTGTACCGAGCATCTGGGACAGCTGGGGGACTCCCCGCACTCTCCGCACACCACCATCTGACTACTGCCTCTCCGGTTAACAAAGAGAATGGCCTGTTCTCCCCGGTCTATGGTCTCTCTTAATGCCTCCACCAGGGGCTGGCTGAGGGCAACTCCGTTCCCCTCACGCAGCTGCTCCCGCATATCCACCACCGTCACCTGGGGCAGCTCCCGCTGGTTGAAGCGGTGCTCCAAAGTAAACAGGTGGTAGGTGCCTGCCTTGGCGTGGTACATGGTCTCCACCGACGGGGTAGCCGAGCCCAAAAGAAGCAGAGCGTTCTCTTTCGAACACCGGAACTTGGCCACATCTCGGGCATGGTACCTGGGGTTCTGCTCAGACTGGTAGGTGGGTTCCTGTTCCTCGTCCAGCACCACAAGTCCCAAATTGCGCACTGGGGCAAACACCGCCGAGCGGGTACCCACCACCACCATAGCCTGGCCAGAGCGGACACGTTTCCACTCGTCGTACCGCTCTCCCGTGGATAGGCCACTGTGGAGAATGGCCACCTGCTGGCCAAACTGGCAGGTAAATTGGTCCATGAGCTGGGGGGTGAGGGAGATCTCGGGCACCAACACCATGGCGCCTCTCCCCTCCTTCAGCCCCTTATGAATGAGCTGGATATAGACCTGGGTCTTTCCGCTGCCAGTGACTCCGTATAGCAGAGCGGCAGCGGCCCGCCGGGTCTCCATCAGCGCCCACAGACCGTCCATGGCCTGCTGCTGCTGGTCATTGAGGGCCACAGGGGTGGGAGCTTGGGCATTCTGCACGCCCACCTGAGGCGGGCGGCGGAACACCTCTTGCTTGCGCAGGGTGAGAAGCCCCTGTTTTTCCAGGGACCGCAGGGTACTCATGGAGGCCCCAGTGAAATAGCACAGCTCCTTGGCGGACACTTCCCCCATCTCGCCCAGGACTTTGACCGCCTGATACTGGAGGGGCGCTCTCCGCCGCCGGCCAGATACCTGGGCTAAGGCCTCCTCTGGCTCAACCGCCAAGGTTACTCGCTGTTCCAGCTTGTCCTTCACTCCAGGGATGCCGTCCGCCCGGCGGATGATACCCCCCGCCTCAGACAAGCGGCGCAGGGCAGGCCAAGGGTCCGCTCCGTCAAAGGCCCGCTGAATCTCACTGAGTTCCGCGCTACCCCCATAGGCGCATAGAATGTCCGACAGACGCACCGACGGCCGGTCCTCTCCAGCCAACTGATACAGGGCCTCTCGGTCCAGTCCTGGAGCTATGCTCCAGCTCTCTTTCAGAGCGTACCAGAGCCCGGCGGGGAGCATCACCCGGATGGCCTCGTACACGGTGCAAAAGTAGTGCTCCCGCATCCACAACGCCAGCTGGATGTTCTCCCCAGTCAGTACCGGCTCTTGGTCCAGAACCGTCTGGATGGGTTTTAATCCGTCCACGTTTTCCTGCTGGCCCAAGGCCAGCACAATGCCGTCACTGAGCCGGTTTCCCCGGCCAAAGGGGACGGCCACCCGCATTCCCACCTGCACACGGGACGCCATGTGCGGGGGGATTTTATAATCAAAGGGCCGGTCAATGGCGTAGACGGCGGCTGCCACTGCGATTTTTGCTGTCTGTGGCACCTCCCGTCAACCTCCTCCTTTTGACCGCGAAAGGGCAAGCAGCGCCTCGCCGCTTGCCCTGGCTTCACAGGCCGTGCCTTTTGACTTCTTACTCTTCGGTCTCCTCAACCGGTTCCTCCACCTGCAGCTGGCCGTCGGCCACCTCGCGCACGGCCAGAGTCACCGCCTTCTCCTCCAGGGGGATACCGGTCTGCTCCGACTCGCTGGAAATCTCACGGGCACGGTGGGCCACCACATTCACCAGCATGTAACGGCTGGGCACTTTCTCCAACAGGTCCTTCATAGGGGGATAGAGCAACATAATTCTTCAATCCTTTCGTTTTCTTCCAATTAGTCGTTGGTGCCGATGATGCTCTCGGCCAGCTGAATTCGCTTGTTGACTCGGCAACTCTCCGCCTCCAGGATGGACAAAATCTCCTGGGCGGCAGACATCACGTTGTCATTGACCACCAAGTAGTCGTACTTGGTGCACTCCCGGCACTCTTCCCGGGCTTTGGCCAGCCGCTGGGCAATCACATCCTCGCTGTCGGTGTTGCGCTTGCGCAGTCTGCGGGAGAGTTCCTCCAGAGAGGGAGGGATGATGAAGATACACACAGCCTCCGGGCACTTTTCCCGCACCTTGGCTGCACCCTGGACCTCAATGTCCAGCAGCACATCCACACCGGCTTGCAGCTTCTCCTCAATGATTTTGAGCGAGGTTCCGTAGTAATTGTCCACATACTGGGCATACTCCAAAAACTCATTGTCCCGGATCATGCGCTCAAACTCTTCTCGGGCGACAAAGTTGTAATTTACGCCGTGCTCCTCACCCACCCGGGGCTGCCGGGTGGTAAAGGACACCGAGAAATGGATGTCCCGTCGGCTGCTGAGCAGCTCGGAGATCACCGTGCTCTTGCCCACCCCAGAGGGGCCGGACAGAACAATCAACTCGCCACGTTTTTTCTTCTTCATATCTCTTTCTCTCCCATCTGCTCTTCTTCCGGTGACGAGGGGTCAAACCGCTGCCCCAGCACCTCCGGGGTCAGGGACGACCACACCACATGTCCACTGTCCATAATCAGCACCGATTTGGTCTTGCGGCCAAAGCTGGCGTCAATGAGCATACCCCGATCTCGGGCCTCCTGGCCCAGACGTTTGATGGGGGCAGATTCCGGGCTCACCACTGCCACCACTTTCCGGGCTGACACCACATTGCCAAACCCAATGTTGATCAGTTCCATGCCGTCACCTCGATATCACTCCAGATTTTGGACCTGCTCGCGAATCTTCTCGATCTCCGCCTTGATGTCCACCACCACCCGGGCAATGTCGATGTCATTGCACTTGGAGCCAATGGTGTTGGCCTCCCGGTTGAACTCCTGGATGAGGAAGTCCAGCTTGCGGCCCACAGCGCCGCCCTGGTCCAGCAGCTCCCGCAGCTGGGCGATGTGACTGCGCAGGCGCACCGTCTCCTCGTCCACTGCCACCTTGTCGGCAAAAATGGCGGCCTCGGTGAGAATCCGGCTCTCCTCAATCTGGGTGTTCTGGAGAATCTCCGCCATCTTGGCCTCCAAGCGGGCTCGGTACTCCGCCACCGTCTGGGGGGAGCGCTCCTCTACCTTGGACACCAGTCCCTCGATGGTCACAGCCCGGCCGAGAATGTCCTCTGCCAAGCGCTGCCCTTCCCGCACCCGCATGGAGTCAAAGTCCGCCAGAGCGGCATCCAGAGCCCCCAGAAGTCCGGCCTTCACCTGCTCCTGGTCCCGTTCCTTTTTCTCCACCGTAAGGATATCGGGGAAGCGTGCCAAGTCGGTGGCATAATAGCTGCCCTTCACCCACTCGCCCTTGCCCAGATCATAGAGTTTGGCCAGAGCCTGGATATAGGATTTGGCCAGGCCCTCGTTGACGGTCACCGTGGAGTCATCCTCCGCCTGGGCGGTCAAGGTGACAAACACATCCACCTTGCCCCGGGAAATGGAACTTTGTACCCGGCTTTTCATGGCGTCCTCTGCAAAAATGTACGCTCTGGGCATCTTGATGCCGCAGTCCAGATAGCGGTTGTTCACCGACCGCACTTCCACGGTGAAAGTGCCGCCCTCGTAGCTGCACTCCCCCCGTCCGTATCCGGTCATACTCTTAACCATGGTTTCATCAGCCCTTTCTCCAGTTTCTTCCCTTCCCCATGCGGGAGAGATAGGCTGTAATCAGCCCGCTAAAGCCAAAGTCATATAGTAAAAATACCACGTTACCCAGCAAATACACCAGCCCCAAGTGCAATTGCTCCAGGGGCAGGCCGTCCAGAGCCACCGCCTTGGTGACCAAGACCACAACTGTGTAGGCCAGGTTGAAAAACACCAGCTTACAGAGAATCTCCAAGGGTTTGCGGCGCAAGGCCTCCACCTTGGACTTTACCACCGGGTACAGGCCAAACAGGGCGGCATACAGGAGCACGCAGAACTTATCCGGTACCAGAAGCAGCCCCAGCACCGACACCGCACCCCAACACAGCAGTCCGGCGGAAGTTCCCCCGGCAATCACCACACCTGCGCAGGGTACCCCTGCCAAGGCCACCAGGCCGATGGCTCCGGTGGGTGAGATGGCCGAGCCGTACAGCAAAATGATGGACACCGCCCCCAACAGGGCCGGATAGGTGATGCTGCTGGCAGATTTGCCTGGTTTCATATCAATTACATCCCCCACACAGACAGTTCAGGCAGAGCATGGTGGTACAGCAGTCCAGGCTGTCGCACTGCCCTCCGGTCATATTGGTATTATACCCATAGCCGCCCTGCTGCATCATGGACAGAGCCTGACGGTACTCCATGTTCCCCGGCTCCATCTGGCAGGCGATCTGATAGTTCTGTCTGGCCTCGTCCAGCCAGCCTCGGCGGTAGGCGATACTACCCATGAGGAAGTACCACTCGCCGTTTTTGCTGGAGATGCCCCGGAGCAGCTGTTCCGCCCCGTCCAGGTTTCCCATATTGATATACTGGCGCACCTGAGCAAAGGAAGTGGAAGAGTCGCCTCCACTGTACTGACCCTGGTATCCATAGGACTGGGAATAGCCCCCCTGATACCCGCCGCCGGTGCTTCCGCCCCCGCTGCGCGCCTTGGTGATGGCATCGTAGGCCTCGTTGACCTCTTTCATCTTCTCCTCTGCCAGATCGGCCAGAGGGTTATTCTGGTAGTTGTCCGGGTGGTATTTCCGGGCCAGTTCCCGATACGCACGCTTGACTTCATCATCACTGGCGTTGGGGCTGACCCCCAGCACCTCATACGGATCTCTCATGCATGTATCTCCCTTTGTGTAGCTTTTTGACTTCCTTCCATCGCCCGTCCATCACAGCGCTCTGCACGGCGGGAAGGCCAATGCACAAAATATTTTCTAAGACGTGGTCCCACTCTCCCAGCTCCAGCAAACTGGCGGCACTATATGCCAGCCGTACCGAATGGGTACAGGTGGTGGCCACATACTCCTGCTCCTCTTTGGCCTTGCCCTCAAACCGGGCATCCAGTGGGTTATACCGCCCACAAGCCCGATCCTCGTCCAGATCATCCCATGCATCCATCAGGTAAATCCAGCGCCCCAAATGGTACAGCAGCTGCTGCAAAATACGGGCCTGGTCCCCTTGGGCCTGCTCTGAGGCCGCAGAAGCCAGCATGGCGGCAAATTCATGGGCCACGGCGTCCAGCCGTGGAGAGCGCTGGGCTTCCAATTGGTCCAGGCGCTCCAGACAGCCTTTCACTTGGTCTACAAAACTCGGACAGGCCTGGGCCGCTCTCCGGTATGGCCTGTGAAACCAGCGGCGCAAAAATCGGTATGGCAGACCACTCCAAAAGCCGTGGTCCTTCACATCATCGTCCAGCTTGTGCCAAGTGAGAATCAAACTCACATCCGCCGCTCGCTCCATCCCCGGCCCTCTCAGGCACGCCTTGGGCTTGCGGATGGGGTGGGCGGGACAGCGCTGGCACACAGTCCGGTCCCCTCCCTGGCAGATTTGCAAGAGGATGGCCAGGAGGGTCAAGTCATAGTTTAAGGTAAATCGGGTCCAAAACCCATGTCTCTTTCCCATCTCGTGGCAGAGGCCACAGTAGGCGGATTGGTACAGGTCCTTCTCCTCCTGGGAAAGCTGAGTTAGAGCCGGTCTGACATATCCAAACATAATCAGGCTCTATAGAGGGAGACCACAATCTTATAGTCTCGCCCCACCACATCGATCTGATCACGGGTGCCCACACTGTCCAAGTAGACGTTGGCCGTCACCGTATACTGTCCCGCGGCCTGGTTGATGTCCTTCAAGTCGGCCACCACCCGGATTTTATCCGGCGTAACGGCATCCAGCAGCTCCTGGCTGCCCCGGACCTCCACCTCCACCATCTGGGTCAGCGCTTTGGCCGCCCAGCCATCGGGAGGAGAAATGCAGTCAATGTTGGTGACCTCCACGGTCTTGCTCTTCAGAGAGTCGTCCAGATCCAGGGTGGCCGTCACCTGGGTGACACCGCTGATGTTGGTCAACTCGTCGGTGAGGGCAATATCAAAGGTGATCACATCCCCGTCGTGGACGGTGCCCAAATCAATGGTGCCCAACACGATGGAGCCCTCAGACTGGATGGCCTCCACGGCCGTCTTGCTGCCGGCTACGGTGAGAGACTCCTGACTCAAGGTGCAGGTCACCTGATCCAGGGCGACGCCGCCGCCTTCCACCAGATCCACCTTCAGGGGAATGTCTGCCGTGGCCAAGATGGGGAAGGTGGTGTGCACCGTGGCCACCGAGCACTCCACGTCCAGGTTGTCAATGACGTCGCCGCTGGCGCCGATGAAGCGGTAGGGGAAGTCCCCGCGCACGTTTTCGGAGAGGTTTTCACCCGTGACCACCACTTCGGCGTAGGACACCTGGTTGACCAGCTCCGCCTGGCCGCTGATGGTGATCTTATTGGGGGAGAAGACAAAGTCCTCCTGGTCTCCAGCTAGATACCCCTCTGCAGTGGTGCCTTCAAACTTGCCCCGCAGTTCGATCTCCCGCTGGCGGTACTCCGCCACCGCGAAGGAGACATTTCCCGTCCCCTCGTTGATGATCTGCACCTGACTGGCACTGATGTTGCTGGGCAGCTTCACGGTATAGGCCAGGGTATAGTCCCCGGCTCGCTCGATGGTGGCCACATCCACCACCAGTTCCACCGTCTTATCGGTGAGCTGGGCCAACACCGCAGGTTTGGCCTTCACCGTAATATTGGCGGAGGGTGCATCCCCGGCGATCATCAGGCCGTTGCTCTCCAGCTGCTCTTCGCCGGAAAATGTAATGGTAATATTTCGAATGGATTTGCTCGCCTGATTTCCATCCATGGAGGTCACATAAAACCACATGACCACAGCAATGGCGATGGATAAAACCACATAGAGCGCCTTACTGTCGAGAATCTTCTTCCCCATCTGGCTTATCCCCCTTTATTGGTTTGAGCATATTGGTCAGCCATGCCGTGCCGGAGGGCTTGCTCTCCTCCTGCTTGGGCATCAGCTCATTGCGCAGCATCTGTTCCAAGGTAGCAGGAGCCAGGTGCCGCTTGAGCATCCCGTTGATGGCCACAGAAATGGAACCCGTCTCCTCAGAGACCAGAGCTACCACCGCATCAGAGTTTTCACTGATGCCAATGCCAGCCCGGTGGCGCATTCCCAAGTCCCGGCTGATGTTCACATTCCCAGACATGGGCAGCATACATCCAGCTCCCACAATTCGCCCGTTGCGAACGATGACGGCGCCGTCGTGGAGAGGCGCCTTATTCCAAAACAAGTTTTTCAGAAGTTCCGCAGACACCCGGGCATCCAGCGGTGTGCCCGTCTTGAGCACATCGTCCAGCATGGTCTTGCGCTCAAACACCATCAGAGCGCCCACCTTATCCTTGGACAAGGAGGTGTAAGCCTCCACCGTCTCCCGGATGGCATACTCCAGTTCATCGTCAATGGTCTCTTGGACAAAGATCTCTTTGATTTTACCGCTGCCCATCTGCTCCAGGAAGCGGCGAATCTCCGGCTGAAAGATAATGACCAGGGCGATAAATCCCAGCTCCACCGCATTATTCAGCACAAAGCTCACCACTTGCAATTGCAGCAGATTGGCAACGCCCAGAGCCACCACGATCAGCAGAATGGCCTTGACGACCTGGCCGGACCGACTGCGGCGGACAAAGCGGAAAATATGGTACACCACGAAGGCCACAATGGCCATATCCAACACGTCAAAAAAGCCGATCAGCTTCACATACTCCTGAACGGTGCGCAGGAACTGCTCAATATATTCCATTTCATCGCCTCCAACCACATGGCAAAATGCCATAGTATGGCTATCCTACGTATTATAGCTCATAAACGCCGAATTGGCAAGACAATGACAGCTAAAACTTCAAATATGAAGCAGATATGAACAAATCGGCCTGTCTCCTCTTCCTTTTTTCGGGCTCTTATTGTATAATCTCGAAAGATACACAAAGGACCCAGGAGGTATGTCCCTATGTTAATCAAACATGCACAAATCTACGACGCCGTTCACCCCCAACCCTATGTGGGGGATGTCCTGATCCACGGCACCGTCATCCAGGCCATTGGCCCCCAACTCTCCGCCCCCGGCGAAGAAGAGCTGGACGCCCAGGGTCTGCGCCTCTACCCCGGCTTCATCGACGCCCACAGCCATCTGGGCCTGGATAACTACGGCATGGGCTTTGAAGGCCACGACTACAACGAGATGGGAGACATTGTGGCCGCTCACCTCCGGGGCATCGACAGCTTCAACCCCCTGGAGCTGGGGGTGCGCCGGGCCCTGGAGGGCGGCGTCACCACCGTGGGCACCGGTCCGGGCAGCGCCAACGTGCTGGGCGGTACCTTCTTCGCCGTGAAAACCCACGGCAACTGTGTGGACGACATGGTGCTCCGGGACCCGGTGGCCATGAAGTGCGCCTTTGGCGAAAACCCCAAGCGCTGCTACCAGAGCAAAGGTAACTCCGCCCGCATGAGCACCGCCGCCAAGCTGCGGGAGATGCTCTTTGCCGCCCAGGACTACCTGGCCCGCAAAGAGGCCGCCGGAGACGATCCTCTGAAAAAGCCCAAGTACGACATGAAGCTGGAAGCCCTCATTCCTGTCCTGAAAGGCGAGATTCCCCTCAAGGCCCACGCCCACCGGGCCGACGACATCTGTACCGCCATCCGCATTGCCAAGGAGTTCGGAGTGAACATGACCCTGGAACACTGCACCGAGGGGCACCTCATCCCGGAGGTGGTGGCTCGCTCCGGGTTCCCTGCCGCCGTGGGCCCCACCCTCACCAATGCCAGCAAAATTGAGCTGGTGAACAAGACCTTTGAGACCCCCGGCGTGCTGGCCCGGGCTGGAGTTCAGGTGAGCATCATCACTGACAACCCCGTCATTCCCCAATCCTACCTACCCTTATGCGCCGGGCTGGCCGTGAAGGCGGGCATGGACCCCTTCGAGGCATTGAAGGCCATCACCATTAACCCCGCCAAGCATCTGGGCGTGGAAGATCGGGTGGGCTCCCTGGAGCCGGGCAAAGATGCCGACCTGGTGCTGGTGGACGGAGACCCCATGGTCAGTGACAGCTACATCCGGTGTGTGTGGATCAACGGAGAAAAAGTAGTTGGTTAACCAAAAATGTGCCTGACGGCCGAAGCTGCCAGGCACACGCTTCTCAAAAATGCCAGCATTTTTGAGATGGGCTACAGCCCGCTGCATGCATAATTGGGTCAAAGGGCGACCCAATTCCACACTGGCGGGCTGAGAAGAGTTTTTTCCGATGCACATGTCCTCGAAAAAAACAGATTTTAATTTATTTTCCCATCTGCGGATGGGAAAACTCTGCCGAGGGCTTTGGCGTAATGGTAAGTCAATTGGTCCCTCTTGCACGAACATGAATTTCTTTGACAGTCTGAAATGTGCCTGGCGGCCGAAGCCGTCAGGCACATGTTTTATCTTATCGTTATCGGTAGATGGGGTGGGCCTGGGTGAGTTGGGCCACGCCCTGGCGAATCTCCTCCGCCTTGTTTTCAAAGTCCGTAGCCGCCCACACAATATACTGGGCCACCTGGTCCATGTCGGCGGTAGTAAAGCCACGGCTGGTCACCGCAGGGCTGCCCACCCGGATGCCGCTGGTCTGGAAGGGAGAGCGGGGATCTCCGGGCACCTTGTTTTTATTGACGGTGATGCGCACCTCGTCCAGGCGGCGCTCCAACTCCTTGCCAGTGAGGTCGCCCAGATTGCGCAGGTCCACCAGAGCCAGGTGGTTATCGGTACCGCCGGACACCAGGTTCATGCCCCGGCTCATGAGCCCCTGGGCCAGAGCCTGGGCGTTGTCCACCACCTGCTGCTGGTACACCTTAAACTCCGGCTTGAGGGCCTCGCCCAGTGCCACTGCCTTGGCAGCGATGATGTGCATCAGAGGTCCGCCCTGAGCACCGGGGAAGATGGCGGAGTTGATCTTCTTGGCCAGATCCTCGTCGTTGGTGAGAATCATGCCGCCACGGGGACCACGCAGGGTCTTGTGGGTGGTGGTGGTCACCACATGGGCGTAGGGCACGGGAGAGGGGTGGAGCCCAGCGGCCACCAGGCCGGCAATGTGGGCCATATCCACCCACAGATAGGCGCCCACCTCATCGGCAATGGCACGGAAGCGGGCAAAGTCGATGGTTCTGGGATAGGCGGAGGCGCCAGCCACAATCATCTTGGGCTTGCACTCTTTGGCCACCCGCTCCAGCTGGTCGTAGTCGAGGTAGCCAGTCTCCTCGTCCACACCGTAGGCCACCACGTTGTAATATTTGCCGGAGAAGTTCACGGGGCTTCCGTGGGTCAAGTGCCCACCGTGGTCCAGGTTCATGCCCAACACGGTGTACCCGGGCTGGCACAGTGCCATATACACGGCGTAGTTGGCCTGAGCTCCGGAGTGGGGCTGCACATTGGCAAACTTGGCCCCGTAGAGCTGGCAGGCCCGCTGGATGGCCAGGGTCTCCACCACGTCCACGCACTGGCAGCCGCCATAATAGCGCTTGCCGGAGTACCCTTCTGCGTACTTGTTGGTGAGCACGCTGCCCGCTGCGGCCAGCACCGTCTCAGAGACGATGTTTTCCGAGGCAATCAGCTCGATGTTGTCACACTGTCTTTGATATTCGGCCCGGATGGCAGCACCCACCTCAGGGTCCATTTTGGATACAAAATCCATATACTCCAAAACCATGGTTGTTCCACCTTTCTCTTATGAGCTAGTTGTGCCCTATTATATCCGCTTTATTCTAATAAAGCAATAGATAAACCTTGAAAGTTTCGTGACATTCCCCCTGGGTCTATGGTATGATATCGCCAGAGGTGATACATATGAAAACTCCCCAGCAAGTCCGTGCCATGGTGGATGGACTCAAGCAGCTCTATCCCGACGGCATCTGCTCGCTGCAATATAAGAAAGACTATGAATTGCTCTTTGCGGTGCGGCTCTCCGCCCAGTGCACCGATGAGCGGGTCAACCAAGTCACCCCCGCCCTCTTCGCCCGCTTCCCCACTCTGGAGGCCTTCGCCCAGGCAGACGTGGAGGAAGTGGGGGAATACATCCACTCCTGCGGATTCTTCCGGGCCAAGAGCCGGGACCTGGTGCTGTGCGCCCAGATGCTCCTATCCCAACACGGCGGAAAGGTCCCCGGCACCATGGAGGAGTTGGTGGCTCTACCCGGCGTAGGGCGCAAGACCGCCAATCTGATTTTGGGCGATGTGTTCCACACCCCAGGTGTGGTGGTGGCAGACACCCACTGCATCCGCATTTCCGGACGTCTGGGCCTCACCGATGGCACCAAGGACCCCGGCAAAGTGGAAAAGCAGCTGCGGGAAATTCTTCCCCCAGAGGAGTCCAACAACTTCTGCCACCGCCTGGTGCTCCACGGCCGGGCCATCTGCACCGCCCGCCAGGCCAAGTGCGGCATGTGCCCCTTGGCTCCCGTGTGTGATTACGCCGCTAAATTGTAAGCAGCAAGCCCCGCCGAGATCGGCGGGGCTTCCTTTATTTCAAATATTTCAAATGGTTTTTGGCCGCGGTCAAGGTGTTCAGCATGAGCATGGCCCGGGTCATGGGGCCCACGCCGCCGGGCACGGGGGTGAGATAGGATGCCTTGGGCTCCACTTCCTCCACCACCACGTCGCCGCACAGCTTTCCTTCGGCGTTACGGTTCATGGCCACGTCGATGACCACCGCTCCCTCCTTCACCATGTCCCCGGTGACCAGGCCCACCTGGCCCACGGCAGAGACCAGAATGTCCGCTGTGGCGGCGATCTCTTTCATATCCGGGGTCCGGGAGTGGCAGACGGTGACGGTGCCATGGGCGTGGAGCAGCAGCATGGCCATGGGCTTGCCCACAATGTTGGAGCGCCCCAGCACCACACACCGCTTCCCGGCGGGATCAATGTGGTACTCCTTCAGCAGCTCCATGACGCCGCCGGGGGTACAGGGTTGGAATACCGGCTGGCCGATGGTAAGCTTTCCCACGTTATAGGGGTGGAAACAGTCCACATCCTTGCCGGGATCAATGGCCAGCAACACCTCTTCCTCACAGAAGCCCCGGGGCAGAGGCAGCTGCACCAGAATACCGTCGATGTCCTCCCGGCGGTTCAGCTCGCCAATGAGCTCCAGCAGTTCCTGCTGGCTGCTGGTCTCCGGCAGGGCGTACTCCTCACTGTAATAATCGCACTCCTCGCAGTCCTTGCGCTTGCTGTTGACGTATACCCGGGAGGCAGGATTGTCCCCCACGATAATGACCGCAAGGCCCGGTCTGCGCCGCAGCTGTGCCGCTTCCTCCCTGGCCTGTTCCTTTAACTTTTTGGCCAGAGCCAGGCCATCCATCTTAATTGCCATGTTCTTCTTGCTCCTTCCCGGCCGCAGTCAGGGGCGGCGTAACACCCTTCCCCCGCTTCCATTGAATCACCATGATGACAATGGCGGCCACCGCAGAAATAATTCCCACCAGTTGAGACGTGCGCAGCCCGGTGCTAAAGAAGTACAGGCTGTCGGTGCGCATCCCTTCGATGATGGCACGGCCAACACCGTACCATGCCACATAGGACAGGAAAATCTGTCCGTCAAATTTCCGGCCCTTCCGGGCCAGCAGCACCAGGAGCACAAAGCCCAGCACATTCCACAGAGATTCATAGAGGAAGGTGGGGTGCACGCCCAGGGTGCCGTCCAAAATACTCTGATATGCCTCCTGGGACTCCAGCAGGCCCTTGTCCATCAGTTCATTGGCGATGGAGGTGGAGCACATGCGCCAAGGCAGCGTGGTCAAGCCGCCGTAGGCCTCCACATTGACAAAGTTGCCCCAGCGTCCAATGGCCTGGCCGATGAGCAGCCCGTAACAGCCCACATCTGCATAGTTCCAGAAAGACTGGTGGCGCACCTTGCAGTATACCGCTACAGTGATCACCGCTGCAATCACACCGCCGTAGATGGCCAGGCCTCCGTCCCAGATGGCAATGGCCCGCCCCCAGTCAAAGGAGCCGTCTGCGGCGCGAAACTGAGACAGATAGAAAATTACATAGTAAGCTCTGGCCCCGATGATGGCCAGGGGCACAGCGAAAAACAGCATGTCAATGAGTTTTTCACTGTCTACGCCCAAGCTGGCAGCCTTTTTCGTACAGTAAAACACCGCCAGCAGAAATCCAAAGGCAATGATGACGCCGTACCAGTAGATGTCCTTACCAAACAGGTTCAGCGCCACCCGATTGAGGGTAAATTCCAGGCCCAGGCCAGGAAACGATACCGTATTGACCACGATCAATCCCACCTTTCCTGATCGCCTGTACCCATCGGGCACACCACCGACAGGGCTACCCGCTCCGGCACACACCACTGCTCCAGCATCGCTCTGGCATCCGCCCACTCAATGCTCTGGAAACACTGGGGGAAGTTCAGATACTCCTCACCCCGGAAATAGTTCTGGGCCAACTCAATGCAGGTGTCCTCCAGGGAGTTGAGCCGCCGCACCATGCTGCCATAGGCGGCCTTTTTCAGGCGCTCCCACAGCTCCGGGTCCAGGCCCTCCCGGCACAGCCGCTGGGCCTCAGCCAGCACGGCATCCCGCACCGCCTTGGGGTCCCGGCTCTCGCCGCCTGCCATGAGGTAGGCGCATCCTGGCACCGACTCGTAGTCTCCGCCGAAGCTGCTGTTGATGAGTCCCTCCTCATACAGCTTGGTGTACAGGGGCGCAGAGGCGCCAAAGAGCACGTCGCACACCAGTTCTCCCACCAGCTGCTGGCGAAGCTCCTGCCCCTCCGGGGCGGGGGTTCCCTTCACGCCCAGCTCGAACACCGGCACAGACACTGGCATCTCTCGCTGCACGTAGGACTGGGCCACCTGGACCGGCTCCTTTTGCCCCAGGTCCGCCTGACCCACGCCACCTCCAGCGTGGGTCACAATCTCCCGGGCCAGCTCCACCACCCGCTGGGGGTCCACAGAGCCCGCCACGCACAGCACCATGTTATCCGGGCGGTAAAAGGCCTCATGACAGCGGTACAGTACCTCCGGGGTGATCTGGGCAATGGATGCCTCGCTGCCTGCCACTCGCACCCGCACCGGGTGGTTTTGATACATGGCCTCCATGAGCTGGTAGTACACTTCCACATCCGGGTCGTCCAGGCACATGCGGATTTCCTGGGCAATGATGCCCTGCTCCTTGGCCACGCTCTCCTGAGTAAAATAAGGAGTGGTGACAAAACTCAGCAGGGTGCGCAGGTTCTCCTCAAAGCCCCGGGTACACTCAAAATAGTAGCCCGTGATGGCCGCAGCGGTAAAGGCATTGTCCACTGCCCCGTTGGCAGCCATGATTTGCAGCACGTTTCCCTCTTCCGAGTCAAACATCTTGTGCTCCAGGAAGTGGGCCACTCCCGCCGGGGTGTCCACCCAGTGCCCGTCCTCGTTGTGAAAGCGAAGGTGCATGCCACCGTAACGGGTGGCAAAAAAGGCGAATTGCTTGGCGTATTCCGGCCGCACATCCACCAGAATCTCTAGCCCATTTTCCAGGCGGTGTCGATGGATATTCTCGCCCAGCAGCTGATATTCCCGCAGTTCCATGTCAGCCCTCCTCCCCCGTGAGATAATAGATCGTATCCAGCGCCAGCATTTGAGCCACCGCCACCACATCGGCATGAGTGACCTGCTCCACCTGCTGGGCCAGCTCGTCCGGGCGGGTAGGGTCTCCCCCAGACAGTGCCGTGGACACCCCATCGTCCTCCATCAGGCCCTGGCTGTCCTTGCGGCTGACCAGGGCGTTGACCACCGAGCGGATGGCAGCTTCCAGCTCCTCCTGGGTGAAGTTCCCTTGACGGATGGCATCCAGCTGGGCCAGGATGGCCTCCTTGGCCACGCCGAACTTGGCAAACTCCACCCCCGAGGACACCACCATCAGCCCCTTCACCTTATCCAGCATGGAGGAGGCGAAATAGCAAAGGCTCATCTTCTCCCGCACATTGGTAAACAGCTTGGAGTGGGCAGTTCCGCCGTACAAGGCGTTGCACACCAGCAGTGCCGCAAACTGGGGATGGTTCACCACCACCCCGCCGGTGCGGAAGCCCAAGGCCAACTTGCCCTGGGTGACGTCCATCGCATCGGTGACCTCCCGCACCTCGCCGCTCTGGGGACGGCCCACCACCTGGCACACCACCGGAGCCTGTCTGGCAGAGAGCAGCGGAGCAAAGGAGCGGGCAATGGCTTGCTCCACCCGCTCCACATCGGCAGAACCACCATAATAAAAAGTAACACGGCTGGTCCGGAGCAGAGTCCGATAATGGTCCCACAGCTCCTGAGCCGTCATGCTGCGGGCGGTCTGGGCATCCCCCAGCTTGTCCACCGCATAGGCCTCTTGGGCGCACATCTCCTGTACCAGCCGGAAGATGGACCAGCCCCGCTTGTCGTTGACCCGGGCAGCAATGCGGTCGGCCAGATTGGCCCCCTCGCTGGCCACAAAATCCTGGGAAAACACCCCGTTCTCCGTGTAAGGGTCCAGCAAAATTTCACCCACCAGGGCAAAGGCAGGCTCCAACACTGCCATACCGTCCAGGGCATAGTGATCGTCAATAAAGCTGCACTGGAATCCCACGCACTGGCTCTCTCCCCGCTGACGGACCGCAGGGCCCAGGGATGCGCCGTAGAGCTCGTCCGTAGTAGCGGACAGGCTCTCCATGTTGGGATGGTTCCGACTGCCCCGATACAGGACATCGGGAATTAAAGCGTAGGCCGTGGCGGTGTCCGCCCGCAGGGGCACCGTCAACGTCACGCTGAATACACCGGTTTTGAATTGATTGGTTCGAGTCATGACCAACTCTACCCCGTCAGCCAGGGTTTTGTGGAATCGCTCCATACCGTTCCTCCTTCAGGGAATTTCAGTACGCATATTATACATCATTTTCTCCATCTTTCCACTATAAAAACAGCCACACCCCTTTCCACACGTTTCATTGCAGCAAAATCCACAACCACACTTTTGAGGGGAGGTTATTTTTGTTGTATTTGTCCAGGTATATGGAAAGTGTTTTCCCTTGACAGCCCGAGATGGCTATGGTATAGTATCCATTGTAAAGTTCGTCTGCTTTACAACCCGCGGTCAAGGAGGTGCTCACCATGAAGAATCAGGCGTACCGCATGTCGATGCTCTATGATTTTTATGGGGATCTGCTCACCGACCGTCAGAAAGAGTTCTTCGATCTCTACTACAACGACGACCTGTCCCTGTCCGAGATCGCCGAAAACTACGGCATCTCCCGCCAGGGTGTCCGGGACGTGATTGTCCGGGCGGAGGCCGCCATGGACGAGATCGAGGAGAAAACTCACCTCATCCGCCGCTTCCACCAGAGCCAGAAAGAACTGCTGGCCATTGACGAAGCGGCTGACCGACTGCTCCAGGCTGTGCGAGCCGGGTCCTGTACCGCCTCTACGCTGGAGGAGATTGCCCTGAGTATTAAGGAACACACCGCCAAACTCAAACAGGAGTAAGCTATGGCATTTGAAAGCTTAACGGAAAAACTCTCCGCCACCTTCCGACGCCTGCGTGGCAAGGGCCGCATCAGCGAGGCGGACGTGAAGGTCGCCATGAAAGAGATCAAAATGGCTCTTTTGGAGGCGGACGTCAACTTTAAGGTGGTCAAGAACTTTGTGGCCTCTGTCACCGAGCGTGCCGTAGGCACCGATGTGCTGGAGTCCCTCACCCCCGCCCAGATGATCATCAAGATCGTCAACGAGGAGCTCACCGCTCTCATGGGCGGCGGGGACAGCAAGCTGGCCATCGCCTCTGCCCCTCCCACCGTGATCATGCTGGTGGGCTTGCAGGGTGCAGGTAAAACCACCAACGGCGCCAAACTGGCCGGATTGATGAAAAAGCAGGGCAAGCGCCCCCTGCTGGCCGCCTGTGACATCTACCGCCCCGCCGCCATCCGGCAGTTGGAAGTGGTGGGTGAGCAGCTGGACATCCCGGTCTTCCAGATGGGGCAGACCAACCCCGTTGACATTGCCAAAGCCGCCGTGGAGCATGCCAAAAAACATGGCAACGACATGGTGTTCTTGGATACCGCCGGCCGCCTGCACATTGACCAGGAGCTCATGGATGAGCTGAAGGCTGTGAAGGCTGCCGTCAACCCCACTGAGATTCTGCTGGTGGTGGACGCCATGATCGGTCAGGACGCCGTGAACGCCGCTAAGGCCTTCGACGATGCTCTGGACATTGACGGCGTCATGCTTACCAAGCTGGACGGCGACGCCCGAGGCGGCGCTGCCCTGTCCATCCGAGCCGTCACTGGCAAGCCCATCAAGTTTGCCGGTACCGGCGAGAAGCTGGA
This sequence comes from Pseudoflavonifractor sp. SW1122, assembly GCF_012027765.1. Taxonomy (NCBI): domain Bacteria; kingdom Bacillati; phylum Bacillota; class Clostridia; order Eubacteriales; family Oscillospiraceae; genus Pseudoflavonifractor; species Pseudoflavonifractor sp. SW1122. The sequence continues at coordinate 127,106 of NZ_SJOS01000001.1, forward strand.
CAACATCGAGGTGTTCCACCCCGACCGCATGGCCAGCCGTATTTTGGGCATGGGCGACGTGCTCTCCCTCATTGAGAAGGCCGAGCAGAGCCTGGACGCCAAAAAGGCCGCCGAGCAGATGGAGCGCCTGCGCAAAAACAAGTTCACCCTGGCTGACTTCTATGACCAGCTGGTGCAGGTGAAAAAGATGGGCTCCATGCAGGACATTGCCGCCATGCTCCCGGGCATGAACGGCAAGAAGCTGGACTTCAATGTGGACGAGGCCGGTCTGAGCAAGATCGAGGCTATCATCCAGTCCATGACCCCCTATGAGCGGGAGAATCCCTCCGTGCTCAACTCCAGCCGGAAAAAGCGCATTGCCGCCGGGTCCGGCACCCAGGTGGTGGACGTCAATCGCCTGCTCAAGCAGTTTGAGGCGATTCAGATGCTCACCCGCCAGTTCTCCAATCCCAAGAAGGCCAAAGGCCTGCTCAGCCGCATCAAAGGCATGGGATTGCCCTTTTAAGGTTGGTTTCTGTCCCCCACGGACATTGCCATATACATGCTAGAATCTATGGAGGTGAAGATACAATGGTTAAGATCAGACTGCGTCGTATGGGTGCTAAGAAGGCTCCCTTCTACCGCGTTGTGGTTGCCGATTCCCGCTATCCCCGGGATGGTCGTTTCATCGAGGAGCTGGGCACCTATGATCCCCGCCAGAATCCCGCTGCCGTCAACATCGACGTGGAGCGTGCTCAGGCTTGGATCAAGACCGGCGCTCAGCCCACCGACACCGTGCGTGACCTGCTGAAGAAGGCTGGCCTGTAAGCGCGCGATTGGAGGTCCTCATGAAGGAATTGCTCACTTATATTGCCCAAAACCTGGTGGAGCATCCGGACCAGGTTTCTGTGACCGAGCACGAGACTCCCGCAGAGACCGTTTTGGAACTGCGTGTAGCCGCTGAGGACATGGGCAAGGTGATCGGCCGTCAGGGCCGCATCGCCAAGGAGATTCGGGCGCTGATGCGCTCGGTTGCCCAGCGTCAGGGCAAAAAGGTATCCGTTGACATCATCGACTGATACAGCCGCTTAAGGCGGGGGCAAGCCCCCGCCTTTTTGATTTTGACACAAAGAGGTGAACCGATTATGATCCATCCTTATCTGGAGTGCGGCCAAATCGTCAACACCCACGGCATTCGCGGTGAGGTGAAAATCGTCCCCTGGGCGGACAGCGCCGATTTTCTCTGCCAGTTCTCCACCCTGTATATCGACGGCAAGCCGGTGAAGGTTTTGAATGCCCGGGTCCACAAAAACAGCGTCATCGCTCAGCTGGAGGGTGTGTCCGACGTAAACACCGCCATGCTGTTGAAAAACAAGGTGGTGTACATCCGTCGAGAGGACGCCAACCTGCCCGAGGGCACCTTCTTCCTGGCTGACATCATCGGCCTGGACGTGGTGGACGAGAACGGTGTGAAGCTGGGCACTCTAAAAGACATTCTCTCCCCCTCCCGCCAGCAGGTGTATGTGGTGGAAGGAGAGCGTCAAATTCTCATCCCCGCCGTGCCGGAGTTCATTCTGGAGACCAATGTGGACGGAGGTTATATCAAGGTTCGCCTCATTGAGGGGATGTGAGAGGCATGTATCACATTGATATTATGACCCTGTTCCCTGACACCGTGGGGGACGTGCTCAGCGAGTCCATTTTGGGCCGTGCCCAGGAACGGGACTACATCCGCATCCTCACCCATCAAATTCGAGACTACACCAAAAACAAACAAAAACAGGTGGATGACTACCCCTATGGCGGCGGCCAGGGGGCCATTCTTCAGGCAGATCCTCTCTACCAGTGCTGGGACCACATTCGCCAGGAGCGCCAGTGCCGCCCCCACACCATCTACCTCTCCCCCTGCGGCAAGACCTTCACCCAGGAGGACGCCCGCCGTCTGGCCCGGGAGTATGACCATCTGATTCTGGTGTGCGGCCACTACGAGGGCATAGATCAGCGGTTCATTGACGGGTATGTGGACGAGGAGATCTCCCTGGGGGACTTTGTTCTCACCGGCGGAGAGATCGCCGCCATGGCGGTGGCAGACGCTGTGTGCCGCCTCATCCCCGGCGTTCTCTCCCACGACGCCTGTTTTGAGGACGAAAGCCACTGGAACGGCATGCTGGAATACCCCCAGTACTCCCGCCCCGCCCAGTGGCACGGCATGGAGGTACCCAAGGTGCTCACCTGCGGAGACCACAAGAAGGTGGAGCGTTGGCGGCGCAAGCAATCCATTCTCCGCACCCGGGACCGCCGCCCCGACCTGTACGCCCAGCTGGACCTGTCCTCCAAGGAGGACCAGAAGTTGCTGGCAGAAATCCGGGCGGAGGAGCTGCTCCGCCCCCTCCCCCATCCCGTCTATACCGTCCCGGCCACACCGGAGCTGTGGGCCTCCATTCCCTGGCCCCACACCGACGCTATGCCCCCTCACAGCTACTTGCTATGTCACGGGCCGGAGCCTGCGGCCTGCTTCTCCCTCGAACCCCTGGAGGCTGAGGATGATTTGGGTATTCAGGACGGCAAGTGGTCTGCCCCGGAGCGCAGCATGCTCCTCACCCTCCACGGCCAAGACCCCGCCCTCCTCCACACCGACCTGGTGGACAAATTACTGGACCGGGCGGAGGAGCTGGCCAGACAGGCGGGCAGCCCCTGGTTGCGCATGGCCGTGAGCAAGAAGGACAAGGAGCTTCTGGCCCACATGAAGGCCGTGAATTTTCAGTATCGTGGAAACCTGGAGTACCAAGGCGCACGCCGGGTGGCCTACGAGCTGCGTCTGAAATAACAAAGGGAGGTACCTGCCATGATTTTGGGCATTGATGCCGGAACCAGCGCCGTGAAGCTGGCGGTGCTGGACGGAGACCGCATCTGTACCACCTACTATCAATCCAACTGCGACACCAGCGCCCACACCCTCCAGCAGGCCCTGGAGCGCTCTGGGATCCGTTCCCTTCCCATCACCCATGTGGCCGTCACCGGGCTCAACGGCTCCCGCTGTGGAGCGGACGCTTTGGGTCTGTCCCTGTGCACCGTGTCCGAGCTGGATGCCATCGGCTGCGGCGGCTGCTTTCTGTCCGGAAAGGACGATGCCCTAGTGGTAAACATGGGCACGGGCACCACCTTTGTCCTAGCCCGCAACGGCGCTTACACCCACCTGGGCGGCACAGGCATTGGGGGCGGCACCCTCATGGGCCTGGGGCGAGGTCTCCTGGGAGTCCACACCCCGGATGAACTGTTTCAGCTGGCCGATGAAGGCGATTTGGGGCAGGTGGATCTGCGCATTGGAGATCTGTTCGAGGGCTCGGAGACCCTAGACCCCAGCCTCACCTCCTCCAATCTGGCCAAGGCCTCCCCCGACTCCACCCGGGCGGACTGGTCCGCCGGGCTGTTAAACCTGGTTTTGGAGTGCACCGGCACTATGGCCATGCTGGCCTGCGGGGCCCACCAGGTGTCTGATGTGGTGCTGCTGGGGGCTCTGACCCGGCTGCCCCAGGCCAAGGCCCGCTTCCAGGTCTTCACCCAATTCTACGCCCCCAACTATGTCATCGCGCCCCATGCCGATTGCGCCACCGCCATCGGCACAGCCCTGTTGGCAAAGGAGAACACATCATGGATTTAACCAATCTTTCTGATATTAAGGCCCTGCTGGCCCGCCATGGATTTCACTTTTCCAAGTCCATGGGCCAGAACTTTCTCATTGAGGACTGGGTGCCCCGGGACATCGCCCACAGCGCCCAGCTGGATGAGAGCTGCGGCGTGCTGGAGATCGGCCCCGGCATCGGTCCCCTCACCGTGCAGCTGGCCCAACAGGCGGGCAAAGTGGTATCTGTGGAGCTGGATCGCTCCCTGCTCCCCATTTTGGAGGAGACCGTGGGCAGCTATGACAACGTGGAGATCGTCCCCGGCGACGTGATGAAGCTGAACATCCCCCAACTGGTAGAGGAGAAGTTCCAGGGGCTCACCCCCATGGCCTGCGCCAATCTGCCCTACAACATCACCACCCCCGTCATCACCCTGCTGCTGGAGAGCGGCTGTTTCCGCCGGGTCACGGTGATGATTCAGCGGGAGGTGGCCCGCCGCATCTGCGCCCAGCCCGGCACCTCCGACTTCGGGGCCTTCTCCCTGTTCTGCCAGTACCACGCCGTGTGCGAGTACCTCTTCGAGGTGCCCGCCCAGTGCTTCCTCCCCGCCCCCAAGGTGACTTCTGCGGTGATCGGCATGACTCTAAGGGACACTCCCCCGGTGGACTGTCCCCCCAAGCAGCTATTCTCCGTCATCCGGGCCGCCTTCGCCCAGCGGAGAAAGACCCTTCTCAACGCCCTGTCCTCTGCCTACGGCAGCCAGCTGTCCAAAGAGCAGCTGCGAGACGTGTTGACCGAGTGCGGATTTGCAGAGACGGTCCGCGGCGAGCAGCTGGGCCTGGAGGAGTTCTCCCGTCTGGCCCACACCCTATACTCTCATATGTAACACGCAGCCCTTCCCGGCCTTTTCCCGGGAAGGGCTGTCACTTTGCCCTTTGGGGCATACACTGGGATGAAGGAGGTAACATCATGCCTATCATTTATCTATCTCCCTCCACCCAGGAGAATAACTTATACGTCAACGGCGGCAGCGAAGAGGAGTGGATGAACCGCCTTGCCGATGCCATGATTCCATACCTGGAGGCCACCGGGATTCGATACAGCCGAAACACCCCGGATATGACGGCTGCGTCCTCCATCCGGGCCTCCAACGCAGGAAACTACGACCTGCACCTGGCGCTGCACTCCAACGCCTCTCCAGAGGGAGAATATGGCCAGAACCGAGGTGTCCTGGTGTTCCACTACCCGGGCAGCGTCCAGGGTACCAAAGCCGCCACCATTATGGCCGACCATCTGCGGGAGATCTACCCCTTACCGGACAAAGTGCGGGTGGAGCCCACTCGAACCATCGGAGAGGTGCGGCTCACCCGGGCCCCCTCCGTCTTTTTGGAGCTGGGCTACCATGACAACCTGGATGACGCCGTGTGGGTACAGACCAATCTGGACCTCATCGCCCGGACCATCGTCCAGGCCCTGGCGGAATACTTCCAAATTCCCTTCCTGGCACCTAACGCCCCTCGTCAGGGGGTGGTGGACGTGAGTTGGGGGCACCTGAACATCCGTTCCCGCCCCTCCCTGTCCGCCCCCGTCATTGCCAAGGCCTATGACGGGGCCATCTTGACCATCCTCAACCAGTGGCAGGACTGGTACCTGGTCTCCTTTGACGGGACAGAAGGATATGCAAGCGCAGATTTCATCACCTTGGTTTGAGCCCCTCGCCCCTGAGGTTTGCATCCCGCCCGAACACGTCTGGATACAGCTGGACCACTCTGACCACGCCATGCCCGCCTGGTTTCTCCTGCAAACCCTGGCATCCCAGCCCCATAATTCCATACCCAAATTACCCCAGGATCGGGTGTGAGGGCTTATTCACAATTTCTTCAAAAAAACTTCAAAGAATATCCACTCACACAATCTGGGATGTGGTATCCTAACAGTGTCAGAAATGACAACTCCTCCCTCTCTCTTTTGAAAACCATGCCTCCTCCCTCTCGCCCACGATGGAGGAGGCAACTTTTTTGTTTTTCACGACACCGGAAAATCATCTCTGGGAATTTTGAAAAATAGGGTTGACAAATGTCCATCCCCGTGGTAAGATAATCAAGCTTTTGAGCCTCGCCTCTGCCACGAAGGCACGACAGGAATGCTGGTGTAGCTCAGTTGGTAGAGCAGCTGATTCGTAATCAGCAGGTCGCGTGTTCAAGTCACGTCACCAGCTCCAAAAGCTTTTCATATGCGGCTGTAGCTCAGCTGGATAGAGTGTTTGGCTACGAACCAAAAGGTCGGGGGTTCGAATCCCTCCAGCCGTACCAAGAATCTCGAATGCGCTTGCATTCGAGATTCTTGTTTTTTTCATCCCATCAGAAGGTGAAGGTGGATCATATGAATCACGAAATGGGGCTGTACCCCGAAAATTTTGAAACCGTCAAATCCGGGCAAAAGCGTCGGGAGTACCGTTTATATGATGAGAAGCGGCAAAACATCCGCCCCGGAGACACCATCACATTTTATAACACGGAGTCCAACAAACGGGTCACCGTACTGGTGGAAAGCCTGCACATTTATGGAGACTTCAAAACCTGCTATCAGGATTTCTGGGAAGAGGATTTTGCAGACCAAGGAATTACGGTGGAACAACTGGTTCAAGACACCTATCGGGGCTGGTGGTCCAAGGAGAAGGAAGAAACATACGGCTGTGTGGTAATCAAGTTCAAGCCACTGTAAGTTCTCGAAGCTCAATGGCAAGCTCTTTGCAAAGGCATCTGTTTTTTCAGATGCCTTTTTTGTCGTTTTCGCACCCCATCTTGGCAGTCCCGCCCTGTTCCATCCCGTGTTTCACTTCACTTTTTTGGGGTTGATGGAATACTTTTTTGCAATTACGAATTGCATCTTGCTGCTATTTCGTGTATAATAGGCCGAATATATAAGTAGAAGTAACATGAGGAGTGAGAAATTTGAAATTACTGGTGAAAGGTGGACATGTGGTTGACCCCTCCACCGGCCTGAATCAAATCTGTGATATATTGATTGACAACGGACGGATTTCCGCTGTGGGCGAATCCCTGACCACCCCCGAGGAGCACTGCTCCACGCTGGACGCCAGCGGTCTGGTGGTTGCCCCCGGTCTGGTGGACCTCCACGTCCACCTGCGAGAGCCCGGCCAGGAAGATAAAGAGACCATTGCCACCGGGTGCGCTGCCGCCGCCCGTGGCGGCGTGACCACCCTGGTGGCCATGCCCAACACCCGCCCTGCTACCGACTGCCCGGAAGTGGTGGCCCTGGTGAAGGAGAAGGCCGCCCACACGGGTATCCACGTCTATCCCGCTGGCGCTGTCACCCAGGGCCAGAAGGGCGAAGCTCTCACCGACTTCCAGGCCCTTTGGAAAGCGGGCGTCCCCGCCTTCACCGACGACGGCGTACCCGTCCAGAACCTGGCCCTGCTGCGCCAGGCCATGCAGCAGGCCCGCACCTTGGGTCTGCCCATTTTGGACCACTGCGAAGATAAGAACATGGTGCGCAACTACGCCGTCAACGAGGGTGAAGTCTCCCGCCAGCTGGGCCTCCCCGGCCGTCCCGCCATCGCCGAGGAATTACAGGTGATGCGGGATGTGATGCTGGCCAAAGAAACCGGAGCCCGGGTGCACATCTGCCACATCTCCACTGCTGGCACCGTGAACATCATCCGCCGGGCCAAGGCGGAGGGTGTGGCCGTCACCTGTGAGACCTGCCCCCAGTACTTCATTCTCACTGAGGAAGAGGTGCTGCGCCAGGGCACCATGGCCCGGGTCAATCCCCCGCTGAGAACGGCAGCGGATCGTGCCGCCATTCTGGAGGGTCTGAAGGACGGCACCATTGACGCCATTGTCACCGACCACGCCCCCCACTGCGCCTGGGAAAAGGCCCAGCCCCTGGAGAAAGCCCCCAGCGGCATGGTGGGTCTGGAGACCTCTCTGGGCCTCGCCCTCACCTACCTCTATCACGCCGGCCACATGTCCCTGATGAAGGTGATTGACCGCATGAGCACCACCCCCGCCTCCCTGCTCCGGCTGCCCGGCGGCACCCTCCAGGAGGGCCGTCCTGCGGATCTTGTGCTCTTCGACCCCGACCAGGTCTGGACGGTGAACCGGGACATCTTCGCATCCAAGGGCCGCAACACCCCCTTCCACGGTTTCCAGCTGAAAGGCAAAGTGAAATATACCATTTCGATGGGTCAGATCATTTATCAGGAGGATGAAAGAGATGTCATTTGATGTTTTGCAGGAAAAGATCCGTGAGAAAGCCAACCCCACCGTGGCCGGTCTGGACGCCCGCGTGGAGTACATTCCCCCTCACATTCTGAAAAAGCACACCGACCGTCTGGGCGAGACCCTGGAAGCCGCCGCCGAGGCAGTGGCCGAGTTCGACTGCGGTCTCATTGACGCCCTCTGTGACGTGGTCCCCGCCGTCAAGCCCCAGGCCGCCTATTTCGAGATGCTGGGCTGGCGTGGCATGAAGGTGATGGAGGATGTGATGGCCTACGCCAAGAGCAAGGGCCTGTATGTCATCGCCGACATTAAGCGGGGCGACATCGGCACCACCGCCACCGCCTACGCTGAGGGCTGGCTGGGTACCACCCAGGTGGGCAGCGCCAACCTCTCCGCCTTCGACGCCGACTGTGTAACCCTCAACGGCTACATGGGCTCTGACGCCATCAAGCCTTTCCTCAAGGAGTGTGTGGCCCGCAACAAGTCCGCCTTCGTGCTGGCCAAGACCTCCAATCCCTCCTCTGTGGAGCTCCAGGACATGGTGGCCGGTGACCGTGTGGTGTACACCGTCATGGGCGACCTTATCGAGCGCTGGGGCAAGGACACCGAGGGTGCCTGCGGCTATCAGGCTCTGGGCGCTGTGGTGGGCGCCACTCACCCCTCCGTGCTCAAGGAACTGCGCCGCCGTCTGCCCAAGACCTTCTTCCTGGTCCCCGGCTACGGCGCTCAGGGCGGCACTGCCGAGGACGTGCGCAACGCCTTTGACGAGCTGGGCCGCGGCGCCATCATCAACGCCTCCCGCTCCATCATGTGCGCCTGGAAAAAGACCGACAACAACGGTCTGGACTACCAGGAGGCCGCCCGTGCCGCCGCTGAGAAGATGCGGGATGAGCTGAAGGAATACATCACCGTGCGCTAAGCCAAGAGAGGGAGAGAGATATGACTGTAGAACAACGCTGCACCATCGTGGAGGCCGTACACCTCCCCTCCGGTGGTGTGTCCATGACCTTCCAGAGCCACGGCATGGCCGCCCAGATCACCCGCCCCGGACAGTTTGTCCACGTGCGCTGTGGGGAAGGCCTGCTGCTGCGCCGCCCCATCTCCATTTGCAGCTGGTCTGTGGAAGGAGACCTTATCCGCATGGTCTTTGAGGCCCGGGGTGAGGGCACCCGCTGGCTGGCTCAGCGCCAGGTGGGCGAAGAGCTGGATGTGCTGGGCCCCCTGGGCCACGGCTTCCAGATGGAGCCCCAGGGCCGCTACCTGCTGGTGGGCGGCGGCATCGGCGTGCCCCCCATGCTGGGCTGCGCCAAGCACGCCGGAGTGAACAACACCGCCATTCTGGGCTTCCGCTCTCAGGGCAACGCCATGCTGGTGGAGGAGTTTGCCACCTGCTGCGGCCAGGTGCGCGTGGCCACCGACGACGGCTCCATGGGCCACCACGGTTTTGTGGACGCCCTGGTGCGGGAGGAGCTGGAGCGCAACTCCGACTACACCGCCGTACTGGCCTGCGGCCCCAAGCCCATGCTCCGCTCGGTAGCCAAGGTGGCTGAGGCCATGGGCGTGCCCTGCCAGGTCTCCATGGAGGAGCGTATGGGCTGCGGCGTGGGTGCCTGCCTGGTGTGCGCCTGCAAGAGCGCCGATGGGCACCAGAAGCACGTGTGTAAAGACGGACCTGTATTTGACTCCAAGGAGGTGTCCTGGGATGACTGAACCCTGCATGAAGGTCAATTTGGCCGGTGTGGAACTGAAAAGCCCCGTGGTGGTGGCCTCCGGTACCTTCGGCTTCGGCCGGGAGTACGGCCAGTTCTACGATTTGTCCGAGCTGGGTGGCATCTGCGTCAAGGGCCTCACCGCCCAGCGCCGGGAGGGCAATCCCGCCCCCCGCATTGCAGAGACTCCCATGGGCATCCTCAACTCCGTGGGCCTGCAAAACCCCGGTGTGGACGCCTTTATTGCCGAAGAGCTGCCTTTCCTGCGTCAGTATGACGTGAAGGTCATCGCCAACATCTCCGGCAATACCCCCGAGGAGTACGGCGAGATGTGCGAGAAGCTGTCTGCCGCTGGCGTAGATATGATCGAGGTGAACATCTCCTGCCCCAACGTCAAGGCGGGCGGACTGGCCTACGGCACCAAGCCCGAGCTGGCCGCTGAGGTCACCCACATGGCCAAGTCCCACTCCACCGTCCCCGTGATGGTGAAGCTTTCCCCCAATGTCACCGACATCACCGAGATCGCCCGGGCCGTGGCAGACGCTGGGGCCGACGCCCTCTCCCTGATCAACACCCTGCGTGGCATGCGCATTGACATCAACACCCGCCGCCCCATTCTGAAAATGAACACCGGTGGTCTGTCCGGCCCCGCCGTGCTCCCCGTGGCCGTGCGCATGGTCTGGGAAGTGGCCCAGGCTGTGAATCTGCCCATTCTGGGCATGGGCGGCGTGTCCAAGGCCGACGATGCCGCCCAGCTGATGCTGGCCGGCGCCTCCGCTGTGGCGGTGGGCACCGCCTGCTTTGCTGACCCCTACACCCCTGTGAAGGTGCGGGACGGTCTGAAGGAGCTGGCCCAGGCGCAAGGCCTGGAGTCCATCGCCCAACTCACTGGCGGCGTGCGCCCCTGGTAATTTCCTGACGAGAGAAGAGAGAACAACCAACATGACCACAATTTATCTCATCCGTCATGCCCAGGCGGAGGGCAATCTGTACCGTCGTTGTCACGGCTGGTACGATGGCCTGCTCACTCCCCTGGGCTACCGTCAGGTTCAGGCCCTCGCCAAGCGTTTTGAAAACGTCCACGTGGACGCCGTCTACTCCAGCGACCTGACCCGCACCATGGAGACCTCCAAGGCCATCTGTCTGTCCCGGGGCTTGCCGCTGTGTGTGGACGCGGACCTGCGGGAAGTGGGGGCAGGCTGCTGGGAAGACCACAGCTGGGGCGAGATTCTCCACGCCGAGCCGGAGAGCCTCCGCCAGTTCCTCCTCTGCGATCCCCAGTGGCACGTGGATGGCAGCGAGACCTTCCCCGGCGTCCGGGAGCGCATGATGTGTGCCATCACCAGCATTGCCGCCTCCCACCCCGATCAGACGGTGGCGGTATTCTCCCACGGCAGCGCCATCCGGGCCGGAATCTCCGGCTGGCTGGGCGTGCCCGTAGAGGAGATGGGCTACATGCCTCTGGGTGACAACACCTGTGTGGCCAAGCTCCAGTTCCAGAACGACCAGGTGAACATCTGCTACTACAACGACAACAGCCACCTGGGTGATCTGGCCAACCGCATCCACCCCAAGGACAACTCTGGGTCCGACATGCTGGATGCCATGCGGCACAACAGTCTGCGATTCCGCCCCTTGCAGCTGCCCGAAGAGGAGGCCCTGTATCAGCAGGCTCGGGAAGAGGCCTGGATGACCAGCCACGGCACCATGGACCACTTTAACGGCGCCGCCTTCCTGGACGTGATGAAGAAAAATTCCGAGTACGCCCCGGAGAGTGTTCTGGTGGCTCTGCTGGGCGACGAGCCCGCCGGGATTCTGCAAATGGACTGGCAACAACAGGCAGAGGAGGGCGTGGGCCGCATTCCCTTCTTCTGTATGCTCCCCCCCTACCGTTCCAAGGGCCTGGGGGTACAGATGTTGGGCCAGGCCATCTCCTGCTACCGAAAGTTGGGCCGCAAGCGTCTTCTACTCCGCTGCGCGCCGGAGAACCAGCGGGCCAAGTCCTTCTATCTCCGCCATGACTTCCATAAGATTGGCGAAGAGCCCGGAGGCACCGGCGTGCTGGACACCATGGAAAAGTACATCAGCTATCAATAAGACAGAAAGCAGCTGCCAAGGCAAACCCCCTGGCAGCTGCTTGTTTTATTTCATGGACTCGCTGGCCTCGTCTTTCATGCGGTTCATCTCATCTTGGGCCTTGTCGGCGGCATCGTCAATGCCCCGTTTCACGTCATCCACGCCCTGCTCCACGTCGTCTTTCACGTCGTCTACCCCGTTCTCCACGTCCTGCTTGATGTCGTCCAGGCCGTCCTCCACCCGCTCATCCGGGTCCGGGGTGGAATCCGGTGTGCCGTCGTTGTTTTCATCGTTGGTTCCTCCGGCTCCGCCCCCCTGATCTGCGTCGTTGGGCACCTGGGTGGCAGGCACCGCCTCAGGCGTGGTTTTCACCGGATCGTTGGACGAACATCCGGCAAACACAAACGTGGCCATTACCGCCAACAAGAAAACAGATAGTCTGCGTTTCATATCCTCACACTCCTTTTCGTGATACTAGAAGTATGGGATAAAAATTGAAAAATAATTAAGAAATTTTTTCTTGCTTCCCAGCTATCTGTGTAGTATCATGAGGAAAAGCTCATCCTATGAGCGTCACTTAAAGGAGGTAACAATATGGAACTCAAGGGAAGCAAGACCGAGGCCAATCTGTGGGCAGCATTTGCCGGTGAGAGCCAGGCACGCAACAAATACACCTACTTCGCCAGCAAGGCTAAGAAGGAGGGTTATGAGCAGATCTCCGCTCTGTTTACCGAGACTGCCAACAACGAGAAGGAGCACGCCAAGATCTGGTTCAAGGAGCTGGGCGGCATTGGTAACACCCGGGAAAACCTGAAGGCTGCCGCCGAGGGTGAGAACTACGAGTGGGTGACCATGTACAAGGAGATGGCCGAGACCGCCCGTGAGGAGGGCTTCGACCGCATCGCCGCTCTGTTCGAAGGGGTCGCCGTCATCGAGAAGGAGCACGAGGAGCGCTACCTGAAGCTGCTGGCCAACCTGGAGAACGACATGGTCTTCTCCGCCGGTGAGCAGACCGTGTGGATCTGCCGCAACTGCGGCCACGTCCACGTGGGCAACGATGCTCCCCAGGTCTGCCCCGTGTGCGCTCATCCCCAGGCCTACTTTGAGCGCCGCTGCATGAACTACTAATTGATCCGTCAATTGCAAA